>NZ_DAHVSH010000172.1:0-13592 GCF_027324685.1 Haloactinopolyspora sp. | reverse complement strand
CACGACCGCGGTCAGGCTGCGAGACCGCCGTGCGAGCCGGTCGTGGTGATCGTCATGCGGGCCAACGCCGCGTCCGGGCAGTCGTGAAGATCGTCGTGCGGCGGAGTGCCGCGTCCGGCAGGTTGTGAAGATCGTCGTGCGGCCCAGCGCGGACTATAGCGGCAATATCCACCACAACGATCTTCACGACCCGGGGCACGACGTCCTCACGACGCGGTGCCGGTCAGCCGCAGCGGCGACACGCTCGCTCGGAATCTCAGGCTCTCCTCGCTTCCAGGCCCACGGGCGCCACCATTGCCTCCGTTGTAGGGGTGAGGTTCACGGCACCATCGCGTAAAATTGTGGAGCACCGTATCACCGAGTTTCGGACGGCCTTAATTGGCGACGGGAGTTCTAGGATGAGGCCGCGAGAATTCGAACAAATATCCGACGGCTTCGCTGCACCTCACCAGCCCTGTATGTTGACGCCACAACAGAAAAGCTTTACTTTATTCGTGCCCTAGCTGAGAAGGAAGAGGATTGAACCCCACCACGGAGGAAGAGCTCGACGAGATCCTTTCTCGCCCCACCCCTGGCGTCATCGAGACGCTCAGCGGCATCGAGGGCGATCTGGTTCTCCTGGGAGGCGGCGGGAAGGTCGGTCCCACCCTGGCGCGCATGGCGCGCCGGGCGCTGGATTCAGCCGGATCCCCGGCCAAGGTCGTCAGCGTGTCGAGATGGTCGGATCAGGCCGCCGCGGACGAGGCCCGCAGGCACGGAATCGAGGTGGTATCGGCAGACCTCGGCGACCCGGACGCGTGGGCCGGATTGCCCGACGCGGGCGCCGTCGTCTACCTGCTCGGGCACAAGTTCGGCTCCACCTCCGACCCATCGCTCACCTGGTGGCTCAACGCCGTCGTACCGGGGTTCTGCGCCTCGCGCTACCGCGGGGTCCCCACGGTCGCCTACTCCACCGGCAACGTCTATCCGCTTCGCCCCACGCAGCTGGGCGGCAGCACCGAGCTCGACGAACTGGGCCCGGTGGGCATGTACGCACAATCGTGCGCCGCTCGTGAGCAGGTGTTCGCGCAAGCTGCCGAGCGCTGGGCCACGCCCACGACGATCTACCGGCTCAACTACGCGTGCGAACTGCGCTACGGCGTCATCGCCGACATCGCGGAAAAGATCGCCGGCGGCCAACCTGTGGACGTCACGATGCCCGCCGTCAACGTCGTGTGGCAGGCGGACTCCACCGCGTGGTCGTTGCAGTCGCTGGGCCTCGCCGCCGCGCCAGCCGAGATCCTCAACGCCACCGGCCCGGAGACGCTGTCGACTCGCTACATCGCTCAGCGGCTCGCCGACGCCGGGGGCTGGGATCTCAAGATCGAGGGCGAGGAGGCCGGCACGGCCTTGCTGTCGAACGCCGCGAAGTGCCACACGCTGTACGGATACCCGTCGGTGACCCCGGAGACGATCATCGAGTGGGTGGCCGAATGGATCAATGCGGGCGGTCGTCGTTTCGGCAAGCCGACGAAGTTCCAGCAACGTGACGGGGGATTCTGATGACGAACGTGCTCGGCCAACCACCCCACATCATCCCCGCCCATCCTCTCGCCGTCACCGAGGACGGCCGGCCGGACTGGCCGGCGCAGCGGCTGCTGTCGCGCTATTACCTCGCTGCCGGGGCCACCGGCCTCGCCATGGGCGTACACACCACGCAGTTCCAGGTGCACGACGATCCCGCGCTGTTCACGCGGGTGCTGACCGAGGCCGCCGACGTGACCGGCCACGTCGGGTCGAGCGCCGCACTCGTCACCGGCATCTGCGGTGACGTGCAGCAGGCTGTACGGGAGGCTGAGACCGCCCGTGAGCTCGGTTACGTCGCCGGGCTGTTGTCGGGCTACGGCATGACCGACCGTTCGGAGGCCGCGTCGCTGGAGCGGGCCCGTGCCGTCGCGGACGTCATGCCGATCATGGGCTTCTACATGCAGGACGCGGTCGGCGGCCGTTACCTGTCGCCCGCGTACTGGACGTCGCTGCTGGAGATCGAGAATCTCGTCGCGATCAAGGTGGCCCCGTTCGACCGCTACCGCACCGGCGACGTCGCCGAAGCGGTCGCGCTCAGCGGTCGCGACGACGTCGCGCTCCTCACCGGCAACGACGACGCCATCGTCACCGACCTCGTTCTCGCCCACCACTACGGCGACGACCGCACGACGGCCGTGCGTTTCTCCGGCGGGCTGCTCGGCCAGTGGGCCGTCGGCACCAAGGCCGCCGTCGAGGTCACCCAGCAGATCTGGGCGATCGACGGAGACTGCGTCCCCCGCGAGCTCCTGGACCTCGCCACGCAGATCACCTCGATCAATCAGGCCGTGTTCGACCCGGAGCACAACTTCGCCGGTTCCATCGCGGGCGTCAACGAAGTGTTGCGCCAGCAGGGACTGCTGACCTCGTCGCGGTGCCTGTCGGACAGCGAGAAGCTCGCCGACGGCCAACAGGCCAGCATCGAGCTCGCTCGCAAGCGTCATCCCGACCTGCTCGACGAGGAGTTCATCGCGATGAACATCGACGCTTGGCGCGCTGACGTCGCCGACAGCTGAACAGACCCAACGAGACGGGGCGCCGGCATGACCGCCGGCGCCCCGTTTCGTGTGCGGGACCGGGCCGCCCACGGCAGCCCGTCAGGTGTTCGTCACCGTCGCCGTCCCGGGCCGGGCAGGTCGAACCGCGCCAGTTGCGAACCCCACATCCCCCACGTGTGCTTGCCATTGGCGGTGATGTTGAAGAAGGGGTTGTTGTACCAGCCGTTCGGGACCGGGCTGTACAGCGTCTGCCCGGTCTCGCTGACCCTGCTCGGCAGTTCGGTGATCTCGAGGGCGAAGTGCACCCAGGCGTAGATCGCACCCTTGGCCGATCCGAACGCGCCGTAGCCGCCCAGGTCACCTTCTCGCACGATCTGCTCGGTCTTGAGGTCGTAGGCGAACCAGCCGCCGTTGGGTCGTCGGCCCATGAAGTACAGGAGGTTGCCGTCGAGCAGGACGTCTTCGTAGGAGAGCCAGTCCTCCTTCAGGACCCGTCGCCACAGCACTTCACGGGTGTCCAGGTCGACGGCGGCCACCTCCGCGACGGGCAGCAGCGGCTGCGAATTGCCCTCGCCGACCGTGTCGCCGACGACGTAGGCCGTGGTGTCGTCGTGGGCGATGCCGTGGACGCGGTGGTCCGGCAAGATGTCCTTCCTGGTCTCGAAGGCGCCGGTGTCGAGGTCGACGAATGTGAGCGCGCCGTCGTAGCGACCGCTGCTGGGACCCGTGCCGATCATCAGCACATTGCGCTTGTGGTCGATGTTCATGTCCATCGTCCGCATCTGGCCCTCGATCTTGCCCAGCAGCGTGACCTCGAACGTGCGGGGATGGATCGCCAGCACTTGGGCGCTGGGGTACATCGCCGCGTAGACGGTGCCGTCCGATCCCTCCACCATGGCCTTGGGCTCGCCGTTGACGAAGAACCGGTCGACCTGACCACTGCTCAGGCGGTGCACCGTCATCGCGAAGTGCCCGCCGACCCAGATGTCGCCGTTGCGGCGCCGCAGCATCGATTGCGTCTCGTCGGGATAGCCGAACTCGGTCTCGGCAGCGTCGAACACGGTCGCTTCGCCGCCCGGCGGGATCCACCAGACCTGGCCGAGCCCGGTGACACCGACGATCGTGTTGTCGTCGGCGACGCCGAGGAACTGGTTCTCCACGTGGTCGAACGGCTGGGCGACGTGGTCGAGCCCGGTCTCGGTGACCCGGTACACGTTGGTGGTGAGCCGGGCGATGGCGTAGACCGAGCCGTCGGCGGCCACGGTGAGCTTGTCGACGTACCGGTCGTCTTCCAGGATGTCGCGGCTCACCCGGTCGCTGCCGTCGGGGTTCATACTGATGACCTGACGGCCGCAGGCGACGTAGATCTTGCCACCGGTGACGAGCATGTCCAGGATGCCCACCGGGGAGTCGCTGAGGTGGCCGGACAGGTCGACGGGGTCCCCGCCTTCCTTGGGCCACCGCAGCAGCCGGCCCGGAGCGCTGGACCCGCCGTAGACGTAGTCGTCATCGGCGGCAGCACCGGTGGCGTACATCGACGTGGACACCCGGCCGTAGACGACGTCGATCACGCCGTCGGACAACCGCGCCCGGCGCACGGTGCCGTCGTTGTAGGTACCGAAGTACAGGTGCTCGCCGTGCACCGACATCGAGTAGACCCAGCGCGAGGCGCCGAGATCGACCAGCGCCTCCGCGCTGTCGGCACCGGGTGTGTACCGCCAGATGTAGCGGCTGCCGGAGGAGCCGATGTACACGTGGGTACCGTCGGTGCACATCATGTTTCCGGCGGAGGCATTGCCCAGGTCCAGATCGACGGTGTACTCGAGCTGCCCGGTGCGGAAGTCGACCGCGCCGAGGCGGGCCGCGCCCTGGTTCACCGGGTGGCGTGAGGTGAAGTAGATCGTGTCGCCGATCCGGGTACCCCCGCGCACCGCCCCGGTGAGGGCGGCGGTGCCGAACAGCTCCGGTTCGGTCACTTCGACAGTCGCGATGCCGGCGTCGTCGAAGACCGCGCTACCGGTGTTGTTCTGCGCGGAGTAGGGCAGGACGGTGGCCGCGACGGCGCCGGAGGGTGCCTGCGCGCGAATGCGGATCTGCTGCCAGCCGGCCACGTCACCGAAAGTCCTGGTGGCCGTGGTGATCCGCGTGCCGGCTGCATTCCAGAACTCCAGATAGAGCACGAACGATCCGGTCTCGACCAGCGCGAAGATCGAGCCTTCGTAGAACGTTCCCTCCTCGACCGGTACCTCGGCGCTGCGCACGCCGATACCGGTCGCGGTGTCGTCGTCGATGCGCAGCGCGTTGGCACCGCCGTGGACCGGGTCCGTGACGATCGTGATGTTGGCCCGGGAAGCATCATTGAAGGCACGCCAGCGCGTGGGCCAGCCGTCGGTGAGTTCTTCGAAGCCGGGATTCGGCAGTTCCGCCGCGGCGCGAGCGCGCGCGGACGTGGTGATCCAGCCGGCCCCCACGGCCGCCGCGCCGAGCCCGGCCGCGCCTCCGAGCAGTGTCCGGCGGTTGATCCTGGTCGACGTCATGATCGGTCCTTTCGTCACTGAGGCCGCAGTCCCCGGCCGCGCCGGCCGGGGACGTGATGTGCGGCGGGAGACGGCCGGCACGTCGTGCGGCCGGTGCTGCTCGCCTGGTGCGATCACGTGCGCAGCGGGAACCAGGCCAGGTCGGTGCCGTACATGCCCCAAGCGCCGCGCTTGTTGTGCCCGAAAGCCAGCTCGGGCCGGTTGTACCAGCCGTTGGGCACGTCGTCGTACACGATGTGCTCTGAACCGCCGTCGGCAGCGATGAGCCGCTGGATGTTGTGGTCGAAGACGTTCCAGCAATAGACCTGGCCGCGTAGGCCACCCAACCCGCCATAGCCACCGGTGTCGCCCTCCAGGACGACCTCTTCGGCGGCGAGGTCGAAGGCGAACCATGCCCCGTTCGGCCGACGGCCGACCGCGTACAACACGCCGTCTGTCACGTGGATGTCCTCGTAGGAGTCCCACTCCCGGGGCTGGAAGACGCGGCTCACCGTCCGGGTGCGCAGATCGATCTCGGCGATGCTGGCGACCAGCAGCTCACGCTCCTCGCTGGCTTCGGCGAACGTGTCGCCGGCGACGTAGGCGTAGTCACCGGCGATGACGACGTTGCGCAGATTCTGGTTCGGCAACAGGTCGCGCCGGACCTCCATCTCGCCGGTGCGCGGGTCGACGAAGGTCAACGCGCCGGTATGCAGTCGCTGCTTGGCCGTGGTGGCGACGAGCACCTGGTCGCGCACGCTGTCGTAGGCCATGGCCAGCGGGCGCATCTGATCGTTGTCGATGGGGCCGAAGTCACGGATCTCATAGGTGTGGGGATGGATGGCCACGATCCTGGTCGACGGGTACAGCCCGGCCACCACGGTCCCCGAGCGGGTCTGCGCCATCGATTTCGGCTCGCCGCCGATGTCGAAGCGGTCCGGCGGGACGCGCGACGGCTGCTGGTTACCGTGGCCCGCGCCGTTGTTGCGTCGCTTCGGATGATGCACGGTCATGGCGAAGTGTCCGGCCGCCCAGACGGTGCCGTTGCGGTGCGCCAGCATCGACTGGACGCTCTCCGGGTACCCGAAGCCGCGCGACGCCGTCTCGGTGACGATGGCCTCGCCGCCGATCGTGGAGCTCCACACGTGGCCGAGCCCGGTGGCCCCGACCACGGTGGTGTCGTCGACGGCGAAGAATCCCGCGTTCTCGGCGTCATGCCACGGCGTGCCCAGCAGGTCGAACCCGGCGTCGGTGATCTCGTAGTAGTTGGTGGTCAGCCGGGCCAGGGCCAGGACGCGCCCGTCCGGCGTCACCGTGAGCTGATCGATGTACCGGTCGTCGGCCGGGATGTCGCGCACGATGCGCTCCGAGCCGTCCGGGCGCATCGAGATCAGGAACCGGCCGCAGGAAACGTAGACGAACCCGTTGCTCGCAGCGACGTCGAGGATCCCCACTGGCGAGTCTTCGAGGAACGGCGTGAGCTCGTACGCGACGGAGCCGTCGCGGGCGTAGGCACGAAGGTCGCCGGGTGCGGCCGTGCCGGCGTAGACGTAGTCCGGATCGGCGGCGATGGCGGTGGTGTATTGCGAACGACCGACCTGGCCGAACTCCTCGACCGCCCCGGTCGCGCGGTCGGCGCGGAACAGCGCACCGGTGGGGTAGGTCCCGATCCACAGGTCGTCACCGTCGACGCGCAGCCGGTAGGTCCACGTCGAGGCCGTGCCGATCGGGGCGAACGGCTCGGCCGTACCGGTCGACGGATCGAACCGCCAGACCGAGGCGTTGCCTGCCGCGCCGATGTAGACGTAGCGATCGTCGGCGGTGAGTACGTTGTTGCCGGACCGGGCGCCGATGTCGAGGTCGTGAACCGACACCGCCTCGCCGGTGAACGGATCGAACGCGGCGAGCCGAATCGTGCCCTCGGCCACGTTGTGTCGCGAGGCGATGTAGACGGCGCCGTCGAGGTAGGCAGCACCGCGGGCCGCGCCGGTCAAGGCCGCGCTGTCGTAGTTGATCGGCCCCAAGGGCTCGCCCGGGGCTGCCGCCGCCGGCCCGGCACCAGCCGTGGTCACCGCATGCGCGGCGGCCAGTCCCAAGGCCGTGGTGCCGACGAGAAGTCCGCGGCGGCTGATGGTGGGCTGGCCGGATGTGCTCTGGTGAGACTCGTTCGTCATGACGTGCCTGTCTCCTCGTGTCGGTCGACTCGGTACGGCAGGGGTGGCAACGGGCCCGAGATACGTCCCCGGGCCCGCTGCCTTCCGGTCAGCGGTCCACAGGAGGACCGGTGACGACGAGCAGGAATCGCTCCTCGTCGGTGTTGCCCGCGGCATCGGTCACCGTGACGGTGACGTTCGACGCCCCTGGGCGAGTCGGCACGCCGGAGATGAGGCCCGACTCGTCGATCTCGAGCCCGGCGGGCAGCCCGGAGGCCGCGTAGGTCAGCGGGCTCTCGTCGGTGGCGACCACCTGGATCTCCACCTGCTCACCCGCACGCGCCTTCGTCTGCGGGATCGGTTCGATGACCGGCGCCTCGGTGTCCGGCGGGAACGGTTCGGACTCGGGGGTCAACCGGTAGAGATGCCCCAGGTCGCCGAAGTAGAGACGGCCCTGGTCGTCGAACACAGCATGCTCGCCGACGGCGAGGACCTTGGACCGGAAGGTCTCCGGATCGAGCACGAACACCTCGCCGTCAGCAGTCGAGCCGTACAGCAGGCCGTCCGCCCCGAATTCCAGGGAGCCGTGGCCCCAGATTCCGCCTGCTCGCCCCACGGTGGCGCTGCCCACTACCTGCTTGGTGTCGAGATCGAACGCGAAGACGATGCCCTGCGAGGTCAGGCCCCACAGGAGTCCGTCGTCGTCGACGATCACCTCGCCGAAGTCGCGAGCGCCGGGAATCGGTGCGCCGTCCCACACCAGCTCGTGAGTGGTCAGATCCCAGACGAACAGCCGAGCCTCGGGGTGCGGCGATTCGCCACCGAGAACCTCGATGCTGGTGCCGCCGATCAGGTAGTCGCCGGTGTGGGTGAGTGAGGCGATGCTCAGGCCGTCGATCGGTGCTCCGAGATCGGTCCTGGTGCCCGTGTTCACGTCGTAGTGGACCAAGAGACCGGTGTTGATGTCGCGCCCGCCGATGGTGCCGACGACGAACGAGGACTCGTCGACGACCTCGAAGGCGTAGATGCGTTCCTGGTGCAGCTCGCTGAGGTAGCCGAACAGGTCGTGCGGGTTGCGTCCCCACACGTACGGCTCCGCCGGGTCGTACTCCCACACCGCGGCCTGCGGGTAGGTGGTGAAGTAGACCTTGCCGGCGAGATGGGCCCAGGCGTCCACCCGCGCCGACGGGCCTCGGGTGAAGTGGACGAACTCCTCGGCGGCGGTGTCGTAGGCGCTCACGGTGACCCCGCCCGAACTGCCGCCGACGTAGATTCGCTCGTCGAAGCCGCGGCCCAGCGACCGGATGGTCACCGGGAACTCGGGTGACTCGGTCTGCCGTACCTCGCCTTCGCCGGTGGCCGGATTCCACAGCCACAGGTCGCCACGCGAGCCGAGCCCGACGACGGTCTCACCCGGCCAGTCGGCGTCCTGCAGATCGATGAGCGAGATGCCGGCCGCACCCATGGCCGAGGTCAGCGACTGCGACCAGCCGACGGGACTGGCCTGCTGGGCGTCGATGTCGTAACGCATCAGGTGGTCGGTGAGATTGACGAAGTAGGTGTCGCCGTTCTCGTCGGGGCGGGTCATGCCGCCCTGCGCATTGCCTACCACCTGGTCGATCCACTCACCGGCTTCGACATCGTAGACGTGCCAGTCCAGAGAGGGACTGGTGTATGAGAACAGCAGGCCGTCGGCGTAGGCGAGGTCGTAATGCCTGGTTTCGGCCTGCGCCCAAGGCGGGGACGGGATCGCGGTCTTTTCGCCGGTCTCCATGTCGATCGCCACGAGGTGCATGACGCTGCCCTCGGTGCCCACGTAGAGCGTGTTCGTCTCGGGAGCGTAGGCCAGGCTTCGCGCATACTGCTCGCCCTCGACGGCGACGCCGAGGTTCTCGACCTCGTCGGTCTCGGTGTCGAAGCTGAAGACCTCGCCGGAGGGGTGTCCGCCGCCGTAGAGCAGCCCGTCGGGTCCCTCGACGATCCGGGTGATGACGGTGTCGCCCGGGATCGGTTCGCCGAGGTTCTGCATCTCGCCGCTGTCGGGGTCGTACCGCAACAGGGTGCCTCGCGGACCCCAGCCCGCGACGTAGATGTCGCCGTCCGGGCCGAGCGTGACGTGGTGGGACTGGGCGACCTCGTCGACGACTTCCTCGTCCAGCTGCTCACCGGTCGCGATGTCGATGACGGAGAACCGCAGCGACTGCTCCGCCTGGCTCGACGTCGCGTAGAGCACCGGCCTGCCGTCAGTCCAGTAGCCGGCCGTTGATTGCGTGTTGCGCACCGTGGTCATCGCGGGTCCGAGATCTTCGATCACCGGTTCGGTCCGGCTGGTGTTCTCGGCCACGGCCGGCTGCGTCAGCCCGGCTGCTGCGACGAAGGCGGCTAGCGCGCCCATCCCGACAGATCGCGTCCATCTCATACAGACGTGTCCTTTCCGAGCGATCAGCTGCGCGGCGCCCGAGGCCGCGATAGAAAAGGTTCTCTCAGATCAGGTGAGTGCTCGAGCCCGTCTCGAACAGGCCCCTCGTCAGGTCCTGTGCGCGGCTCGCCGGGTCAGGAAGTCTGCACCTCCCACGGGCCTGCCCGCTCACCCGGCTCCTCGTTGCGTGTCCACCACTTCGCCACGTAGGTCCGGTCCCCATGCCTGACGACATCGCCAGTGTCGAAAACCCTCGAGGCGGTCCAGACGGCCGTGCCGTCCGGGGCCGTGGCGATCTCCTGCCACGAACCCCACACCGACGTACCCGGTTCCTCTCGAGTCCACCACAACGCCTCGTACACCGCGCCCTCATGACTGACGACGTCGCCACCGGTGTAGGTCTGTCCGGCGGTCCACGCAGGTGGAGGAGGCTCGGGTCCGCGAACGCGAACCAGCTCGTCCGATCGGGCGAAATAGATGTCGTTGCCGTCGACGGCAAGAGAGTAGTTCGTGGCGCCGGTCGCCAGCGTCCGGGTACGCAGTGTGTCCCGATCGATTCGGAGCACTGTTCCGCGGCTGAGGGCGAACAGGCTTCCTTCGGAGTTGAACTTCAGATCGGCGTTCACCCATACCGACGCTGCGTGCCATACGTACGGTGTGAGGGTCGAGGAACGCATGACCTCGCCGGTGGCAGGGTCCAGCTCGTACAGCACACCCATGTCGACTGCCCAGAGCGACCCGTCGGGGCCAGCCTCGATCGCGGTGATCGCCTCGGCCTCCGGCGAGAGCTCGACTTCCCAGAGCTTGCTCCGCGTGTCGACATCCCAGGCGAACACCCGCCCGGTGTCGGCGGTGGGAACCGAGCCGAGACCACCGTAGATGGAGGTGGATCCGTAGATCGTGTCGTCGATGGCCGTCAGCGACACGATGCTCTGGTCTTCGACCACGTCGGGAAAGGTCTCGAGCGTCTCGTCCGCAGGATCGTACAGGGCGAGGACACCACCCAGGTGTCCGTAGCCGGGCACGGTGCCGGTGGCGATCAACGATCCGACCGAGGTCCAGGCAAACGGTCGATCTTGGTGAAGGGCCTCGAGCGAGCCGAGATGTTCGGGATTCGTCCCGCCCGCCCAGGCCTGCTCAGGGTCGAAGCGGTGGAGGTTCGCTCGTGTGTAGCTGCCGAGGTACAGCTCGCCGGCATGCGCCAGCATCCCCTCGACCTGGCCGACGTCTCCTCGCGGAAACGTGTGAGTCTCGCCGGTGGCGGGATCGTAGGCGGCAATGCCCTCGTACATGTACCCCCCGGAGTACACGCGACCGTCCGGGCCCAGGCCGATCGACTGGATCTTGATCGGGGCGCTGACGACCTCGCTGAGCTCGGTGCGGGTTGCACCCGTGCCGGGATTGAACCCGACGATCTCTCCGGTTTGGTACATGAACGTGAGCGTCTGCCCCGGATACTCCGCCCCGTCGAGCTCCACCCAGCCGAAGCCGCGCGCCGGGAGGAAGCCGCCCACGCCGGTGTCTGCGATCTCGCCGGTCTCAAGATCGTAAGAACGCAGCTGTTGTTGCGCGTCGATGAAGTACACGGCACCGTCAGGCCCAGCCGGAGAGACCGTACCGAAGCTCGTGGCCCCGAGCCCGTCGATCCACTCCCCGCGCTTGGTGTCGTACACCAAGGTGGTGTTTCCGGGCGTCAACCGTGCGAAGAGCAGATGCTGACGGGCCTCGAGCTCGTAGACGAACTCATTGTCCTGATGCTCGGTGGGAAGGGCGATCTCGTCACGAGCACCGGTGGCGATGTCATGGACGATGATCCTCGGCTCGGTGCTGCCCAGACCCGCATAGACCGAATCCCCCAACACCGCGACACTGCGGGCGTACTGCTCGTCGCCCAGGCGTCCGTGGTTGGTGAATTCATCCAGTTCCGGGTCGTAGCTGAACAGTTCGGCCTCGGGGTAGGTGCCGCCCCAGATGCGTCCCTCGGCGTCCTCCTCGAGATCCCAGAGGTAGAGCGAACTCGGCGTCGCCTTCCCGACGTCGAGCAAAGTCTCCGACTCTGGGAGCCACCGGTAGAGGTGGCCGTTGTTGTACACACCCACGTAGACCGTGCCGTCAGAAGCCGTGAGCACAGACCACGAGCCCGTCGCCCCCGATGGGAATTCCACGGAGGCCTCTAGCGCGCCCGTTTCGATGTCGATGACCTGGAACCGGGCGGGAACCGCCGCGGTCACCGTGTACGCCTTCCACCGGCCGTCGGCGCCGAGGTCGTAGTCGGCGTCGAGGATGTTCGCCGCCTCGACCGGATGGCCGAGAGACTCTTCGGGCCACGGTTGTACCGGATCGATGGAGACCTCGTCCCACACGACGTCGGTCACGTCGAGCGTGGAGGAGTAGAGCAGGAAGCGCGCCGTCGCGGCGTTCTCCGGAGCGGTCGTCAGCTCCGATTCCCAGGTCCAATCGCCGGTCGCGACCCGGATCCGGTGCTGGATCTGCTCGATCTGCACGCCGTCGGCGTCGTAGTAGTACATCACCCAGGACGGAATTCCGCGTTCCACGAGAGCCCACACGCCCGCCTCGTACGACTGCCCCGGAATGACGGGCGCCGGATCGCTCAACAGGCCGATTTGATCGACATCGCTGGGATCGACCATCCGCAGCGCCTGCGAGCCCGTGCGAACCGGACTGTCCACGACCTCGAAGGTGCCGGTGTCCGACGTGTAGCGGTGTGTCCAACCTGTTGGCGTTCCGTCGACGACGTCACCCTCGAAGCCGGCGTTCGGAAAGCCGCCTGCCTCCGACCTGCTCTCCGCGCCGACCGCAGTACCGAACGTCGACGCGAGCAGTCCCACCCCCAGTGCCATGGCCACAAGCCGGCTGCCGATGAACAAGGATCGTCCTGCGCGACGAGACTCCATGTGACACGCCTTCCAGTCGAGTAGCACTCGGTACCAAAACGTGTTACTTCAGTTCACTTGTCGACGCGGTCGCTCGCTCCAGGTGCGGAAGCGAATCGCGCCTCGTTCAGCGATGGGCGGGAAAGTGGACCGACAACCAGTCGACCAGGCCCGCGCCGTCGACTTGGTGCCCGCCGGAATGCAGCTGCAAGGACACGAGGTCGCCGGCGCCGAGGTGGTCCCAATGCGCCTTGGCTCGCTCGTACTCGGCCACGATCTGCGGCCACCAGCCGATGCGGTCGGCCTTGCCGTGCTGCACCATGAACGGCCGCGGGCAGATCAGGCTGGCCAGATCGGCGTCCCCGAATCCGAGCAGGTGTCCGTGCAGGAAGGCGTGGCTGACCTTCTGGTCGTAGAAGGTCACGTAGCGGGCGTCCTGGACGACCATCTTCGTGGCTCGGTCGTTGAAGAATCCCAGTGACGCCACCGCTGCGATCCGCTCGTCCAACGGCGACCAGAACTGCGCGGCCATGCCACCCCAGCTCATTCCGGCCAGGGCGTACGGCCCGCGGCCGAGGCCGGGCTCGAGCTGTTCCACCGCAGCGAGGAGTTGCTGGAGACGGGCGAACTCGAGCCCCTCGATGGTCGTCCCGGCCAGCCGGGCCAGAGATTGGGCGCGGTCACGCGGCGCGAGCCCGATGAGGTTCATCGGCGCCAGTACCGCATACCCGGCCTCTACGAGCCGAGCGCCGACGGCGTCGTAGCCCTCGGCGCTGTCGCCGATCCCCATGACCCGCTCGGGTGTCGACCCGAGGCCATGCTGGAAGACGACGAGTTTCGTGGCTCCCGCAGGAGCGACCAGCATCCCTTGCGCCGTGAGGTGGTGGTCCAGACTGACGGTGATCCACCGGCTGTCCGGGACCACGCACGTCCCGATCTCGGGTTCGCCCTGAGCCTGCAGGCTGGGCGGTGCGAGCAGTCTGCGCCAGTCGTCCCGGCGCGACTTCACGCTCGCGAGGTACGCGTCGGTCGACGAGTAGTCGCGATGC
>NZ_DAHVSH010000120.1:0-60269 GCF_027324685.1 Haloactinopolyspora sp. | reverse complement strand
GTGAACAAGGACGAGGCGACCATCGAATGTTGAGGCATCGGTTCGGCACCGTCGGGATGTTGCTGGCGGCCGCGCTGCTCGCGACGTCACTGTTCGCCGCTTTCTCACCCGCCGCGCACGCCGACGAACGATGCTGGCTCGAGAAGGTCGAAACCGAAGACGGCATCGAATGGGTGGAGCGGTGCGAAGACTCCGGCGGTGACGACGGCGGCGAAGACGACGGCGACTCCGGCTCCGGCGAGCCGCAATGCGACCTCAGCGTGTACGACCACGTTCACGACGGCGCCACGAAGTGGTGCAAGGGCGACATCGCCTGCTGGGGGAACTTCCCCTCCGTGCTTCCGGAGGAGATGTGGGAGGACCAGACCGGGGAGCCACGACCCAGCCCCGACCACATCATGACGTTCGTGGAATGCGAGGACTTCCCCGACGGCGGCGAGTGGGGATGGTACCTGCCGCCGGAGGAGACCGGGCCGAGTGCGTGGGACCTGGCCTGGCGGGCGTTCGGCTCGCTGGTGACACCGCCGTTCGAGCCGGCGTTCTCGCCGCCCACGCGATCCGTGGTCAACCTCGACACCTGGTACTGGGCTGATGGGCCCGGCTCCGACGCGCTGACCGGCTCGAGCGGGCGGGTCACGGCCATCGCCGAGCCGAGCCACCTGCAGGTCGACCCGGGTGACGGTGCCAAGATGCTCACGTGCGGCTTCGAGACCGCTGAGAACGAGCGCTGCACCCACACGTATCGACAGGCGTCGGTCGGCCATCCCGATGGTTTCCCGGTGCGCATGCGCCTGGTCTACGACGTGCGCTTCGAGGAGAACGGATCCCCGCTGGAACTCGACGGCCTGCCGACCTCGCTCGAGAGCGCTTGGGCGCAGGCGGGTCTGCCGGTCGCCGAGGTGCAGGCGCTGGTCACCCGTTGAGTGATCAGGACGAATCGTCGCTGCGCAACACGTCGTTGTCGTCGATGATGTGGTAGGCGTAGCCCTGCTCGGCCAGGAACCGCTGGCGATGCTGGGCGTACTCCTGGTCCACGGTGTCGCGGACGATCACCGAGTAGAACCGCGCGGTGCGGCCGTCGGCCTTCGGCCGCAGGATCCGGCCCAGGCGTTGCGCCTCTTCTTGTCGCGACCCGAACGTTCCGGAGACCTGGATGGCGACCGCGGCCTCGGGCAGGTCGATGGAGAAGTTCGCCACCTTGCTCACGACGAGCGTCGTCAGCTCGCCGGAGCGGAACTGGTCGAACAGCCGTTGGCGCTCTTTCACCGTCGTCTCGCCTTTGATGACCGGGGCGTCGAGCTGTTCGCCGAGATCGTCGAGCTGATCGATGTACTGGCCGATGATCAACGTCGGTTCACCGGCGTGCCGGCGAACCAGGTTCTCGACCACCCGGTTCTTGCTGTTGGTGCACGAGGCCAGGCGGTAGCGCTCGTCGGCCTCGGCGGTGGCGTAGGCGAGCCGTTCGCTCTCGGTGAGGGTGACGCGGACCTCGACGCAGTCGGCTGGGGCGATGTAGCCCTGGTTCTCGATCTCCTTCCACGGCGCGTCGTACCGCTTGGGGCCGATCAAGGTGAACACGTCGTCTTCGCGGCCGTCCTCGCGCACCAGGGTGGCCGTCAAGCCCAGCCGCCGCCGGGCTTGCAGGTCGGCGGTCATCCGGAAGATCGGTGCCGGAAGCAGGTGGACCTCGTCGTAGACGATGAGCCCCCAGTCGCGGGCATTGAGCAGGTCGAGGTGGGTGTAGGCGCCCTTCCGGCGCGACGTGAGGACCTGGTAGGTCGCGATGGTGACCGGCCGGACCTCTTTCTTGGCGCCGGAGTACTCGCCGATCTCGTCCTCGGTCAGCGATGTACGCCGGATCAGCTCGTCACGCCACTGCCGAGCGGCGACGGTGCTGGTCACCAGGATGAGCGTGGTCGCCTGGGCCTTCGCCATGGCGGCGGCACCCACGAGCGTCTTGCCCGCACCGCACGGCAGCACGACGACACCGGATCCGCCGTGCCAGAAGCCGTCCACGGCTTCGGTCTGGTACGGCCGCAGGGACCAGCCGTTCTCGTCCAGCGTCATCGGGTGCGCTTCGCCGTCGACGTAGCCGGCTCGGTCTTCTGCCGGCCAGCCGAGCTTGACCAGCGCCTGCTTGAGGTTTCCGCGCTCGGACGGGTGGACGACCACGGTGTCGTCGTCGATGCGGGCACCGACCAGGGGCTTGACGCGCTTGGACCGCAACGTCTCCTCGAGCACCGGGCGGTCGCTGGTGCGCAGCACCAGACCGTGGGTGGGGTGGTTGTCCAGCGTCAGCCGCCCGTAGCGATCCATCGTCTCGGCGAGGTCGACGAGCAGGGCGTGCGGGACCGGGTACCGCGAATAGGTCAGCAACGCGTCGACGACCTGCTCGGCGTCGTGCCCGGCGGCGCGAGCGTTCCACAGGCCCAGCGGAGTCAGCCGGTAGGTGTGGACGTGTTCGGGGGCGCGTTCGAGCTCGGCGAACGGCGCGATGGCACGGCGGCAGGCGGCCGCGTCGTCGTGCTCGACTTCGAGCAGCAGCGTCTTGTCGCTCTGGACGATCAGCGGTCCGTCGGTCACGTCAGCCATTGTCCCCGCCGCGGCGCCGTGGGCCAAAGCCGGCGACCTCGGCGATCTGAATCGAGGAACCTACCCGTAGACGTGATCGTTCAGGGGGTCGACGGGGTACGGGACCGGTTGAGGCAGAATGTCGGCGACCGACTGCACGCGACGTCGCCGGCCGGCGAGGGGAGGAACGCCCGCGCACAGGAGCGGCACGAGCGCGGCAAACGCACATGAGCGGCGAGGACACCAGTGGCCGACGTGACCACGCGCGGGGCGAGTCCCGTCATCACGCCGAAGCGGGTCAGCTGGGCTCATCACGCCTACGTCCGCAGGAGTACCGCCGGTTCCTGCGGCGAGTAGGCTTCGGCGCGCTGATTCCTGGCGCCGGGCTCATCGCCGCGGGCCGCCGCGTCTCCGGCTGGTTGGTCCTCACCGGGTTCGTGCTCGTGGTGGCCGGTGCCGCCGTCTACTTCGCTCGCGCCGGCGGGGTCGGCCTGATCCGCCTCGGCACCGATCCCGAACGCATCGAACGCATCGCCTTCGGGCTGCTCGGGCTGGCTGTGGTGTGGCTGCTGCTCGCGGTCATCAGCCTGTACGTGTTGCAGCCGGCCGGGCTGCGCGCAATGCAGCGGCTGACCGCGGCCTTCGTGGTCCTGGTGGTGATGTCGGTCGTGGTGTCGCCGCTGAGCCTCGGCAGCCGGTACGCATTCACCCAGCGCGACTTCATCGAATCGGTCTTCGCCGACGAGGAGGAGCAGCACAGCCTGACCATCCCCAAAGACGCCACCGAGGACGATCCCTGGGCCGGCCAGCCCCGGGTCAACGTGCTGATCCTGGGGGCCGACAGCGGCGACAATCGCGACGGCACCCGTACCGACACCGTCATGGTGGCCAGCATCAACACCGAGACCGGCGACACGGCGTTGTTCTCGTTGCCGCGCAACCTGCAGTACACCCCCATGCCCGAGGGCCCGTTGCGCGAGGCCTACCCCGACGGCTATCACGGCGAACCCGAGGCCGAGTACTGGCTGTCGTCGATGTACCGCAACGTCCCCGCCGAGTTCCCGGAGTACTTCGAGGGCATCAAGGACCCTGGCGCCGAAGCGATGAAGCTCGTGGTCGGCGAGGCGCTGGGCCTGGACATCTCCTACTACGTGATGGTCAACCTGCAAGGTTTCCAGACGCTGGTCGATGCGCTCGGCGGCGTCGAGATCGACGTGCCGTACCGCATTCCGACCGGGACGAAGAAGCTCGCCTGGGGCGGTTGTTCGGAGCCCAGCAACTGGATCGAGAAGGGCGAGAATCAGCATCTCGACGGCTACCACGCGTTGTGGTTCGCCCGAGCGCGGTGCGGGCCGCCGCCGGTCGACGACGACTACGAACGGATGCGCCGCCAGCGCTGCGTCATCGGGGCGATCGCCCAGCAGTTCAACCCGTTCAACGTCCTACGCCGCTACCAACAGCTAGCTTCGGCGGCCGAGGACACCATGTCCACCGACATCGGGCGTGGCCGGCTGGACGACTTCGCCGAGCTCGCCCTGAAGGTCCAGGACGCCGGCATCCGGAGCCTGCCGTTCACCAACGAGATCGTCGAGTACCACGACCCTGACTACGACCTCATCCGGGACTTCGTCGAGGAGTCCCTGGATCCGCCGGACGACGACGAGCGTGTGAGGACGCCCGAGGGTGTGGCGACACCTGACGGTGAGGCGACACCTGAGGGTGAGGCGACACCTGAGGGTGAGGCGACGCCCGAGGGCGAGGCGACGCCTGAGGGTGAGGAGACGCCCGAGGGCGAGGAAACCCCGGGCGACACGGCGCCCGACGAGTCCGGCGGCGCTCAGGCCATCTCCGAGGTCTGCTGACCCGCGATTCGGACGTCCACACCAGCCGCTTCCAGCGCCGCCACCTCGTCCCTCGGAGCGTCGGCGTCGGTGACCAGCACGTCGACCTGGTCGACGGCACAGATGCGGGCGAAGGCTCGCCGGCCGATCTTGTCCGCACCGGCGACGATGACGACCCGCTCGGCTCGCTGAACCATCTTCGCATTGATGCCGGCCTCACCGTCATGCTCGCAGGAGGCCCCGCCGTCAGCGGACAAGCCGTCCACACCGAGCACGAGCAGGTCCAGCCAGAGCTCGTCGAGCACCATGCTCGCCAGCGGGCCGGTCATCTCGTACGACTGCGGGCGGGCCACGCCGCCGAGCGACACGGTCCGGACGTGCGGACGCAAGACCATTTCGGCGGCGATGTTGAGCGCGTTGGTCACGACCGTGAGGGCAGGCTCGGCAGCCGAGCGGGTCGGCTCGATCGCTGCGGCCAGCCGGCGGGCGGTGGCCGATGTCGTCGTTCCACCGTTGAACCCGACCACCGTGCCTGCGTTCACCAACTCGGCCGCGGCCGCCGCGATGCGCTCTTTCGCATCGTGCTCGGCCGACGCGCGATACCGCGCCGGCAGGTCGTAGGCGACCGACGTCGCGACGACGCCGCCGTGCGTGCGCGTGACCAGCTGCTGGCGAGCCAGGTCGGTGAAGTCACGGCGCACGGTCGCCTCGGACACGCCGAGAGCCGTCGCGGTCTGGCTGACGGTCAGCCGGCCGTGCTCGGCGAGCAGATCGAGCAGGCGCCGCCAGCGGTCGGAGCGGTCTGGTTGGTCGTTCACCTCGGTCCCTTCGTCCTGCGCGGGCGCGTGGCGCTATCCGTCGCCGTGATTGTATGTACTCGTTTTAGGATAGTTCCGCGCACAATTCGTCGCGCGGACGCCGAGAGGACGATCGATTGAGTACACGCACGAAGGCCGAGATCGCGAGTCAGCCCGCCTGCTGGCGGCGCGTGAGCGAGGCGCTGCCACCGGCAGCTGCCGCCCTGCCGGTCGCTGGTGAGCGCGTGGCCGTGGTCGGCTGCGGCACCTCGTGGTTCATGGCGATGTCCTATGCCGCGCTACGCGAGCAAGCCGGCCAGGGCGAGACCGACGCGTTCACGGCCTCGGAGCTGCCGGACGGGCGCTCGTACGACGCCGTGGTGGCGATCACCCGGTCCGGCACCACCACCGAGGTTATGCAGGCGCTGCGTCGCGTCGATGCCCCGCGGACCGTGGCGGTGACCGCCGTGGCCGGATCACCGGTCACCGAGGCAGCCCAGCGCAGCGTGGTGCTCGATTTCGCCGACGAAACGTCGGTCGTCCAAACCCGCTTCGCGACCACCGCGCTCGCCCTGCTCCGGGCCCACCTGGGCCACGACGTCGCGGCGCTCGCCGCCGGCGCGGAGCAGGCGCTGGCCCAGCCGCTTGTCGACGCGGCACAGATCAGCCAGGTCACCTTCGTCGGGACCGGCTGGACCATCGGGCTGGCGCACGAGGCCGCCCTCAAACTCCGCGAGGCAGCACAGTTCTGGACCGAGGCCTATCCAGCGATGGACTACCGGCACGGCCCGATCGCCATCGCCGAGCCGGGACGCCTCGTGTGGTCGTTCGGGACGCCGCCGCCCGGGCTGGACTCCGACGTCGCCGCGACCGGCGCGACGTTCATCACCAGCGATCTCGACCCGCTGGCCCACCTCGTCGTGGCGCAGCGGTTCGCCGTTGCGCTCGCCGAGGCCAGGAGCCTGGACGCCGATCGGCCGCGGCACCTGACCCGCGCGGTCGTCCTGCCGGGAGAGTGACCGGTGGCCGAGGTGATCGCGGTGGACGTCGGTGGTACGTCGATCAAGGCCGGCGTCGTGCGTCGTGACGGGAGCCTGGTCGAGACGTCGCGGGTTCGCACCCCACCGGCCGGGCAGGACGGCGCGGCGGTCCTGGATGCTGTGGCCGGTCTCGTCGACGCGCTGCGCGGGCCTGCGCAGCCCGTCGCGGTCGGCGTCGCGGTGCCCGGTGTCGTGGACGAAGACGCCGGCGTCGCCGTCCTGTCGGAGAACCTGACCTGGCAGGACGTCCCCATCGCGGCAGCCTTGACCGCCCGGCTCGGCTGCCCGGTGGCGGTTGGACACGACGTGCGGGTCGGCGGCCTGGCCGAGCACCGGATCGGCGCATGTCAGGGCAGTACCAACGCGGCCTTCGTCCCGGTGGGCACCGGAATCGCCGCCGCGCTGGTGATCGACGGGCGGATCTGCCGGGGCGACGGGTATGCCGGCGAGGTCGGGCACATCGACGTCGGGCATGACCTCCCGTGCGCGTGCGGCGGGCGTGGCTGTCTCGAGGCGATCGCCTCGGCCGCGGCGCTGGCGCGGCGCTACACCGAACGCACCGGCGTGCGGGTGGACGGCAGTCGCGAGGTCGCCGAGCGGGTGCGTCAGGGGGACAAGGATGCGCTGGAGGTCTGGGGCGATGCCCTCGACGCGCTCGGCCACGGGCTGGCCACCCTGGTGGGCCTCGTGGCGCCGGAGGTGATCGCCATCGGCGGCGGCTTCGGGGAATCGCCCGACCTGGTGATCGAACCGTTGCGCTCGCGGCTGCGGTCGCGGTTGACCTTCCACCGCATGCCCCGCGTCGTCCCAGCTGAACTGGGTGAGCGCGCGGGGTGTGTCGGTGCTGGCCTGCTCGCGTGGGACCGGGTGGCGCCCGGATGACGGCCTCTGCGCGTCCCGTGGTGAGCGTGACGCCCAACCCTGCGCTCGACATCACCTACGAGGTCGACGACCTGCGGGTGGGGCAGTCGCATCGAGTTTCGCGGGTCCGCGAACGGGCTGGCGGCAAGGGGATCAACGTCGCTCGGGTGGTCCGGGCGCTCGGCGAGCCGGCTGTCGTCGTGGCGCCGTTCGGCGGGCGCACCGGAGACGCGCTGCTCCACTCGCTGCGCGCCGACGGTTTCGAGGTGGCGGCCGTGCCCGTGGACGCCGAGACCCGCCGAACGGTGACGGTGGTGTCCGGCGGTGAGGCCACGGCGTTGAACGAGGCCGGGCCGGCGCTGAGCGCGCCGGACTGGGACGACGTCGTCGGTGTCACCGGGCGGGCGCTCGAGGCGCCGGGTGCCCTGGTGGTCTCGGGTAGTACGCCGCCCGGCACGCCGCCGGACCTGCACGCCCGGTTGATCGAACACGCTCGCCGCGCCGGTGTGCCGGTCGTCGTGGACACCTCCGGCCCCGCCCTGCTGCGCGCCGCCGTGGCAGGACCGGACCTGGTCAAGCCGAACGTGGACGAACTGCGCGCGGCCACGGGCGAAACCGACGTCGTCGTCGCTGCTCACGCTCTCCTCGAGCGGGGTGCTCGCCAGGTGGTGGTCTCCCTGGGAGGCGACGGTCTGGCGGGCTTCGCGGCCGGGGCCCAGCCCTGGCGGGTCCGCGCTGTCCCCGGGCTGACGGGGAACCCGACCGGAGCGGGTGACGCGGTCGTCGCCGCCCTGGCGCTGGGCCTGGTGGCCGGCACGCCGTGGCCCGAGGTCCTGGTGCGCGCGACCGCGCTGGGCGCCGCCGCCGTCCTCGCCGACGTCGCCGGGGACGTCGATCTCGCTGCCTACGAGCGGTTCCGGCCCACTCTCACCGCGGAGCGATACCGATGACATCGACGTCGATACGAGCCCTGTTCGACCGTGCTGTGGCACACGGCGGCGGTGTAGGCGCGTTCAACGTGATCCTGCTCGAGCATGCCGAGGCGCTCGTCGCCGGTGCCGAGCAGGCCGGCGCCCCGGTCGTGCTGCAGATCAGTCAGAACTGCGTGCGCTATCACGGCTCGTTGGCGCCGATCACGCTGGCCACGCAAGCGGTGGCCGAGGCAGCCGAAGTTCCGGCCGTGGTTCACCTCGACCACGCTGACGACGTCGAACTTGTGCATGAGGCCGTGGCCTTGGGCGTGCGCAGCGTGATGTTCGACGCGTCCGCGCTGGACTACGACGCCAACGTCGCGGCGACACGAGAGGTCGTCGCGTTCTGCCACGCACGTGGCGTCGCCGTGGAAGCCGAGCTGGGCGAGGTCGGCGGCAAGGACGGCGTACACGCGCCCGGCGTGCGAACCGATCCGGGCGAGGCCGCGGCGTACGTGGCCGCCACCGGTGTCGACTCCCTCGCCGTGGCGGTGGGCACGTCACATGCCATGCGTACGCGCGACGCGGTCGTCGACCATGCGCTCATCGCCGAGCTCCGGGCCCAGGTACCGGTGCCGCTGGTCCTGCACGGCTCGTCCGGTGTGCCCGACGCCGAGCTCACCCGGGCCGTGGAGAACGGCATGACCAAGGTGAACATCTCCACGCACCTGAATGCCGTGTTCACCGACGCCGTCCGGCAACGTCTCGCCGACGACCCGCAGCTGGTCGATCCGCGGAAGTACGTTCGCGCGGGCCGGGACGCGGTCGCGGCCGAGACGGCTCGCCTGCTGGGCGTACTGCGAGCCCATGACGGAGCTGTTACCGAATTGTGATCCGTGTGGTCGCCACGCTCATGTCGCGCGGCGGAATTGTGCTGACCTGCGATGTTACCGATGCGTCAAGTTTGGCGCGGTTGCGGTAAGGTCGGCCGCATTCACGTAGAAGTTACGCGCCAGTAGCAAAGGTCTTGTGGTTCTGCTCGCCGAGGGTGCAGCATCTCGCCCTAAGCATTGCGGATCGAGGAGGATTCGTTGAAGAAGCGCACTCGCACTCGGTGGCGGAGGTTCGCCGCCGCTGCCGTTCCGGCGACCGCTGTCGCCGCCATTCTCATGGTCGGTATCGCCAACGGTGCGGTGCCTGTGGCCTTGAACGTCTCCGGGCAGACCTTCAAGGTTTCTGCCGATCAGCTCGTCGGTGAGGGATTCGACCAGTACGGCAGCATGGTCGTGACGGCTGACGGCGAGGAGATCCCCGTCGCCGTGTCGGACATCAAGCACGCCGAACTCACCAACCTGTGCCAGTCGGTGGCCACCCCGGGCCTTCCGGTCACCCTGGTGATCCGTGCCGGCGGCGACGAGCCGGCCGTGGCGAAGAACCTGACGATCGGCATGGACGAGCTCCGCGGCGACGCCACGTTCTCGAACATCGACATCGGTGTCGATGCCGCTCAGCTCACCAAGGGCGGCGGTTCCGGGCGCGAAGGCGACACCGGCCAGGAAGCTGACTCGGTGAAGATCACCGGTCTGGAGCAGAAGGCTTACACCACTCACGCGGGCACGTTCACGCTCAACGGGCTGTCGATGAAGGTCAGCGCGTCCGGCGAGGAGTGCTTCGACTGGTGACGCTGCGTCGGGCTCGCGAGCGCTTCCGGGCGTGGCGGCATCGGCGGCCCTTCTGGGCCGGCATGCTGACGATCCTGTCCGGTGTGCAGGTCTTTGCCAGCACCCAGCTGACGGTGGGCAGCCTCCAGGTGCGTATCGGCATCGAGGGGCTGCAGAGCATCGTCATCCCCGTCGTCCTGGTGCTCGCCGGGTTGCTGATCTGGTTCATGCCTGCTCACCGCGTCTTCTACGGTGTGATCACGCTGGTCGTGGCGCTGTACTCGATGGTGGGCGTCAATCTCGGCGGGTTCCTGATCGGCATGATCCTGGGCGTGGTGGGCGGTGCCCTGGCGGTGGCGTGGATGCCGCGCGAGACCGACCTGGACGAGCCGCGCAGTCAGGTCGGCGACGGCCTCGATGACGACACCCTCGGGGTGGACGACCTCCTCGGCGGCGCAGAGCCGGAACCGGAACCGCAGCCGGACGCTCACGCCGAACCCGACGTCGAGCCCGGTGCCGACCCCGAAGCCGAACCCGATGTCCAGCCCGGGCGCCGGGCCAGGCGGCGCACGGCGTTCGCGGCCGGCGCCGGATCAGCAGGCATCGCGCTGGTCGCGCTCGCTGTGCCGAGCATCGCCGGACCGTCGGCGGTCGCACTGCCGGCCCTGATCCAGTGGCCGACGCCGTCCGACGAGCCCAGCCCCTCACCCACCCGGACCGGGCCGATCGTCCCGACCGGCATTCCCGTGCCGACGACTCAACCCTCGCCCACCTCGTCGCCCACCGGTGACCCCGAGGACCCGGACCCCGAGGACCCGGACCCCGACGAGCCCGACCCGGACGAGCCGGACCAGCCCGATCCCGACGAGCCCGAGGAGCCCGGCGACCCCACCACGCCGCCGACGCCTGACCCGGACCAGCCGGTCATCGAGGTGCCCGAAGGCGAGACCCCCGCGGAACCGCGAGCCATCGTGACCCCGGAGAACCTCGCCGGTGAGAATCCCGGGCACCTGAAGGGTTCGCAGTTGGTCATGAACGGACTGTCCTACGACGGTGTCGTCGAGGTCCCCACCGCGACCGGATCGATTCCGTCGCTGCAGTTCTCCATGGACAAATCCGTCGTTTCGGACTTTTCGTTGCTGGTCCCTGGTTCCGACGGCCACGACTTGCTCACGCTGGCCGATGAACTGACGGTCGAGGGTGACGTCAAGTTCTATACGAACCGGTTCTCCGGCCAGCTTCTGGGTATTCCACTGACGTTCACGCCCGACTTTCCGCCACCGCTGGTGCTGTCGGACATGACTTTCACCAACCCGGACATCAATCTCGTCTACATCGCCAGCGATTCACTCACCGCTGCGAACAACCGGCAGCACTTCACCGAGGACTAGCTCGACGGCGATTCAGCGCAGGCTCGCACCGGTGATCGCGCGCGCGATCACCAACCGCTGGATCTCCGAGGTTCCCTCGAAGATGGTGTAGAGCTTCGCGTCCCGGTACATCCGCTCGACGGGGTGCTCACGGCTGTAGCCCGCGCCGCCGAGGATCTGAACGGCCTTCTCGGTCGCCGCGACGGCTACCTCGCCGGCTTTCAGCTTGGCCATGGACCCTTCACCGGCTGTGTGCCGTTGATCGGTGCGAGCCATCGACGCCGCGCGCCAGACGAGCAGTCGGGCTGCGTCGATCTCGGTGTGCAAGTCGGCCAGGGCGAACGCGATGGCCTGGTGTTCGGTGAGGGGGCGGCCGAACTGGACGCGCTCGCGGGCGTAGTCCCGCGCGTACTCGTAGGCCGCCCGGGCGATGCCCAGCGCTTGAGCACCCACCGTGGGCCGGCTGACTTCGAAGGTGGCCATGGCGGCCTGGGAGCGAGCGGAACGTCCTTCACGTGCAGCTGCCAGGCGTCGATCGAGGCGTTCTTTCCCGCCGAGCAGGCACCGCCCCGGGACCCGCACGTCGTCGAAGAAGACGTCGGCGGTGTGTGATGCGCGCAGACCCAGCTTGGCGATCTTGCGGGTGCTCTCGACACCTCGGGAACCGGGCGGGACGACGAACGCCGCTTGGCCACGCGAGCCGAGGTCGGGTTCGACCGCTGCTGTCACGACATGGATGTTGGCGATGCCACCGTTGGTGATCCAGGCCTTCTGCCCGCTGATGATCCACTCGTCGGATGCCTCGTCGTACCGGGCGCGAGTGCGCATCGACGACACGTCGGAGCCGGCGTCGGGCTCTGACGTGCAGAACGCCGCCACCTGGGGCTCGTCGGCGTCGCCGAAGCACGCCGGTACCCACTCGGCCAGTTGCTCTCCGGTGCCTGCGGCGAAGATGCTCGCCACGGCAAGGCTCGTCCCCATGATCGACATGGCGAGGCCGGCGTCGCCCCAGAACAGTTCCTCATTGAGGATCGGCAGGGACAGGCCGGTGGGGTCCGACCAGGTCTCGGCCAGCGACTCGAACCCGTACAGCCCGATCTTGGCGGCCTCTTGAATGATCGGCCACGGCGTCTGCTCGGCTTCGTCCCATTCCCGTGCCGCCGGGCGCAAGACGTCGGCGGCGAAGCCGTGGACCCAGTCGCGTAGCTCGCACTGTTCCTCGCTGAGGGTGAGCGAAAAGACCATCGTGGCTCCGTTCAGGCGCGGGGGATGTCGAAGTACCGAGTGAGGCTCGCGGCCAGGCCGAGGTCGCCGTCCGCGCGCAGCTTGCGCGTCATGAACAGCGTGGGCCCGCCGGTGTTGCCGGAGACGAGCTTGAGGAAGTCGACGTCGCCGATGGTGATCGTCACCCGTGGCGCTACGTCCGAGGCTCCCTTGCTGGTGGTGCACTGCCCCTGCGTCATGGTCAGCTCGTACGTCGTCTCGGCTTCCTCGCCGGCGGACCGCAGCCGCCAGCGCACGGTGGCGTCGAGGTGGGCGCCGACGTCGGAGCGGAACTGGTCGGCCATCCGGGCGAAGACCTCGTCCAGCACCCGCTCGCGTGTCGGACCGGCCATCAGGGTGTGCAGGTCGCCGCGGTCGGCGGACTTGACGATGCGGGCGAACTCGTGCGGAGAGATCTCGCTGAAGTCGAGCGAGGACAGGTCGGCAACCATGCGACTCCTTACCAATGAGTAAGTTTACTGATGGGTAAGGTTACGGGGCCGTAGATTAGAGTGGCAAGGTGACCGGTGTCGCCAACCCCAAGCGGCTGCCGCGCGCGGTGCGCGAGCAGCAGATGCTCGACGCCGCGGTCCGCGTGTTCGCCGACCGTGGCTACCACGGAGCGTCCATGGACGAGGTCGCCGAACTCGCCGGGGTCTCCAAGCCGATGGTGTACCTGTATCTGGGGTCCAAGGAGGACCTGTTCGGCGCGTGCATCCGCCGGGAAGCGGCGCGGTTGATGGAGCGCATCACCTCCGCCGTCCACGATGCCGCGACCATCGAGTGCCGCCTCGTGTCCGGCTTCGAAGCCTTCTTCGGCTACGTCGCGGAGCACAAGGACAGCTGGAACGTGCTGTACCACCGCGCCCGGGCACTCGGCCCGCCGTTCGCCGACGAGGTCGACCGAGCCCGCCACGACATCATCGACGCCGTCACCGGCTTGGTCGATCAACGCGGGGCTTCGGCTGGCGAAGCCGGAGCGCTGTCGCATGCCCTGGTCGGTGCCGCCGATGCGCTCGCGGAGTGGGCGAGCCGGACCGGCGAGCCGGCCACCGTCACGACGGCGCGGTTGATGAACCTGGTGTGGATCGGCATCGAGCGTCAGATCGACGGCGCGTCGTGGCGGCCCGCGTCGTCGTGAGCTCGTAGCGAGCCGCTCACATGGATCCGCCCGTTCAGGGAGCGGACCACGAACCGGTCACGTGCCGGCGTCGCGGCGAGGATCAACGTCGTCGGCAGGGTGACCGGTGCCATGAAGTCGACGGCGACCGTGGTGGCGCTCGGCTGTTCAGGTTGCAGACTGCTCAGCGCCCGAGCCGTCGTCCACATGCCGTGCGCGATCGCCCGGCGGAAACCGAACGGCCGGGCCGTGAGCGCCGACAGATGGATGGGGTTGCGATCGCCGGACACCGACGCGTACCGGCGGCCGATGTCAGCGGCGGCCGGCCATCGGTCGATCTCGGGCCAGGCGCTCAGGTCGTCGTCGGTGGAACGCGGCGGCGCAGCGCCGCGAGTCCGAGTGTCGCGGCGAAGGTACGAGCTGCGCTGCGACCACACCGGCTGTCCGGCGACGCTGACCTCGGTGTGGACGTCGATGACGCGTCCGCGGTGGTGGGGTCGTGGTTCCCCGGCGGTGGCGCGCAGGTCGAGCGAGTCGGTGATGCCGATCGGGTGGTGCTGGGTGACGACGTCGTGGACGTGAATGAGCCCGGGGGCGGGGAAAGGGAAGTCACGCCTGCTCATCACGCGCATGGTGAGCCCGAACGCCAGCACGTGTGGGTACAGGATCGGTAGCGGGTCGACCTCGTGTGCGCCGCACACCCGCGCGTACGCCGCGACCCGGTCGGGATCGACCCGCAGGCCGTCCCGCTCGAGGTGCACCGGGTGCGCAGGTGGCGGCTGGCGGGGGACGAGCACCGACACGGCGGCCCGGAGCAGGGTGAAATCAGGCACCGAGCAACGCCTGCCCGCACACTCTGATCGTCTGGCCGTTCACCCCGGCCGTGGCAGGAGCGGCCAGCCAGGCCACGGTCTCGGCGACGTCGATCGGTTGCCCGCCCTGCCCGAGGCTGTTGAGCCGGCGAGCGACTTCGCGGGTGAACGCGGGCATCCGCGCGGTGAGCCTGGTCTCGATGAAGCCCGGAGCCACCGCGTTGATCCGGCGGCCGGAATCGCGCAGGCTCGCTGCCAGTGCGTCGACCAGTCCGATGACACCCGCCTTGCTGGCGGCGTAGTTCGTCTGCCCACGGTTGCCCGCGATGCCGTTGATCGACGACGTCGCGACGATCGCACCGCCCTCGCGCAGCAGGCCGTCGGCGAGGACGGCCTCGGTCAGCCGCTCGGTGGCGGTGAGGTTGACGTCGAGCACCGACGACCACCGGTCGGCGTCCATCCGAACCAGCGTCTTGTCCCGGGTGATGCCGGCGTTGTGCACCACGACGTCGACTCCGTCATGAGCCTGCCGCAGATGTGCGGCGATCCGGTCGGCGGCGTCTGAATCGGTGAGGTCGACGCTCAGCGGATGCCCGCCGATGCTCGCGGCGACGTCGCGTAGTGCGTCGTTCTGGGCCGGCGTGTCGACGCAGACGACCTGGGCGCCGTCGCGTGAGAGCACCCGGGCGATGCTGGCGCCGATCCCGTTCGCCGCCCCGGTCACCAGCGCCACAGTCGAGTCGAGGGGGCGGTCCCAATCGATCGGTGCGGGTGGTTCCGGTGCTGCCGTAACGCGGACGACCTGGCCGGACACGTAAGCCGAGCGGCCGGAGAGCAGGAACCGCAGCGCCGACTGGGCGTCGTGCTCGGCTCCCGGCTCGATCTGGACCAGGTTGGACGTCGCCCCGTCGCGCAATTCTCTGCCCAGCGAGCGGGTGCTGCCCTCGAGAGCCCGCTGCGCGACGGCAGCGCTGGTCGTGGCGGCGGTGTTCGGTGGAAGCCCGGCTGTCACGACGCGCGCGTGCGGCCGCAGAGAGCGCATGATCGGCGACAAGAGCCGAGGGACGACGTCGAGTTCGCGGCTGGAGCGCACACCTCGGGCGTCCAGGACGACCGCGGCGCAGCCGTTCGGGGGTGTGCGGGTGTGGACGTCGACGCCGAGCGAGTGCACCACCTCGGCGAGGTCGTCTGCGGCGTTCAGGAGGAGAACGGGCCCGTCGGTCAGCGGCTCGCCGGGCCGGTACCGGCGCAGCGGCACGGGAATCGGGAGCGACAACCGGCGCAGCGCCGCGCGTCCGAGAGCGCTGTTGGCGATCCGGAAGTAGGGGTCGGACATGGCCCGAGATCTTACTGGTCAGTAAGTCTACTGCCTAGTAGACTCCGCTCGAACCGACGCCGGAGCGGCGATGGTGGAAGGAGCGCTGATGATCCAGACTCCGCGTCCTGTGGCGATCCTGGGCGGCAACCGCATCCCGTTCGCGCGCGCCGACGGTGCTTATGCGCAGGCTTCCACCAGCGACCTGCTCGCCGCGGCGCTGGACGGGCTGATCACCCGGTTCGGTCTGGACGGTGACCTGCTCGGCGAGGTCGTCGCCGGCGCCGTCCTCAAGCACGCCCGCGATTTCAATCTGACCCGTGAAGTCGTCCTCGGCAGCCGGCTCGACCCTCGCACCCCCGCCTACGACCTGCAGCGAGCCTGCGGGACGAGCCTGGAAGCCGTGGCCGCCGTCGGCAACAAGATCGCGCTGGGACAGATCGACGCCGGTATCGCCGGTGGTGCCGACAGCGCCAGCGATGCCCCTTTGGCCGTCCACGACGACCTGCGCCGCCACCTGCTCGCGGCCCGCCGGGCGCGCGGCGTCACCGGGACGCTACGGGCGCTGGCCCGGGCCAGGCCCCGACACCTGTTGCCGGAAGCGCCACGCAACGCCGAACCGCGCACCGGCCTGTCGATGGGTGATCATGCCGCTCGGACCGCGCTCGAGCACCGGGTCGGCCGGGCAGCGCAGGACGAGCTGGCCGCCCGAAGCCATCGACGTCTGGCCCAGGCCTACGACGAAGGGCTGTTCGACGACCTCATGACCCCGTATCTGGGCCTCACCCGCGACGACGTGCTCCGGGCGGACTCCACCCCCGAACGCCTGGCCCAGCTGCGCACCGTCTTCGGCGAACCGGGCACGGCCACGATGACGGCGGGCAACTCGACCGCGCTGACCGATGGTGCCGCGACGGTCCTGCTGTCGTCGCAGGAGTGGGCCCGTGAGCGTGGGCACGATGTGCTGGCCTACCTGGTGGACGTGCGAACGGCTGCCGTCGACTTCGTCTCCGGCGCCGACGGGTTGCTCATGGCGCCGGTGTACGCCGTGCCCGAGCTGCTGCGACGGGCCGGACTGACCCTCGACGACATCGACCTCGTCGAGATCCACGAGGCCTTCGCCGCCCAGGTGTTGGCCACCCTCGACGCGTGGTCCGACCCAGCGTTCTGCAAGCAACGCCTCGGGCTGCCGGACGCGTTCGGGACGGTCCCGCCGGAGCGGCTCAACGTCGCCGGATCGTCACTGGCCACCGGACATCCGTTCGCCGCCACCGGCGCGCGCATCGTGGCGACGCTGGCCACGCTGCTGTCGACCCGGGCCGGTGAGATCGGACGGCCGACCCGCGGTCTCATATCGATCTGCGCGGCCGGAGGGCAGGGCGTCGTCGCGCTACTGGAGGCCCCATGCTGAACGAACTCGCCCGGGTCCGCCGCCTCGTCGCCGAGCCCGTCGTCGAAGTCACCGGGACGGCCCCGACCGATCGCACCGTCTTCACCCGCCCACTCGGCCGCCCCGACGCGCTCGGCAGCCTCGCCGACATCGCGTTCACCAACGCCGCCGAGGCGCCCGACACCGTCGTCGTCCGGCGCAAGACCGGCGGCACCTGGCGCGACGTCACGGCACGACAGCTCGCCGACGACGTTTCCGCGCTGGCCGGCGGGCTGATCGCGCAGGGCCTGGAACCCGGCGGCCGAGTGGCGCTGATGGCCCGCACCACCTACGAATGGATGCTCGTCGACCTGGCGACGTGGGCGGCCGGCGGCGTGGTCGTGCCGATCTACCCGACCTCGTCGGCCGAGCAGGCTCGATGGATCCTCACCGACAGCGGCGCGATGTTCTGCGTGGTGGAGACGCGCGAGCAGGTCGACATGCTCGGCACCACCGGCGTGTCGGTGCCGGTGGCCTGTATCGACGAGGGCGCCGTGGAGGACGTGCGCCGCGGTGGTGCCGACGTGGAGCCGTCGGTCGTCGAGCAACGCCGGGCGGCGATCTCGCCGCAAGCCGTGGCCACCGTCATCTACACGTCGGGCACCACCGGGCGGCCCAAGGGCTGCGTGCTCACCCATGCCAGCCTGCTGGCCGAGGTCGACAGCATCACGGCCCTGCTGCTGCCGCCGTTTCGCGCCGCGACCGGTCAGGAGCCGTCCACCATCTTGTTCCTGCCGTTGGCGCACGTGCTCGGTCGGGTCGTTCAACTGGCGTGCCTGCGTGAACGCGTGGTCCTGGGGCACGCGCCGTCGGTCGCGCCGGACGAGCTGCGCCCCGACCTCGCCTCGTTCGAACCGACGTTCCTGGTCGGCATCCCTTACGTGTTCGAGAAGATCCGTGACGTGGCGCGGCAACAGGCCACCGAGATGGGCAAGGCCGGGGCGTTCGGGCGAGCCGAGCGGGTGGCCGAACGCTATGGGCGCCTGGCGCTCGAGGTCGATCCGCGCTCGTCCATCTCGCCGTGGGGGCTGCTCGGGCTACGCCTCGCGCACCGGCTCTACGACCTCCTGGTCTACCGGCGTATCCGCGCCGCGCTGGGCGGGCGGGTGCGGTACGCGATCAGCGGCGGCTCGGCGCTGTCGCCGCGTCTGACGCACTTCTTCGCCGGTGCCGGGGTGGTGATCGTGCAGGGCTACGGGCTGACCGAGACCTGCGCCGCCATCACGATCAACCCGCCCACGCGGCCCCGTCCCGACACCGTCGGGCGCCCGGTTCCCGGAGCCGAGGTTCGGGTGGCCGGCAACGGCGAAGTGCAGGTCCGCGGCCCGCAAGTGTTCTCCGGCTACCACGAGTCGGGGGAGGGAATCGACGACGACGGCTGGTTCAGCACCGGCGACCTGGGCGTCCTGGACGCCGACGGGTACCTGACCGTCACCGGGCGGTCCAAGGAGATCCTGGTCACGAGCACCGGCAAGAACGTCTCGCCGGGCCCGATGGAAGATCAGCTGCGCGGACATCCGCTGATCAGCCAGTGCATGCTCGTCGGCGACGACCGTCCGTTCGTCGCCGCGCTGATCACCCTCGACACCGAAGCTGTGGAGCACTGGCGCGCGCATACCGACGACCCGTCGGACGACGGGCTGCGTCGCACGCTCCAGGACGCCGTCGACGAGGTCAATGCGACAGTGTCGCGGGCGGAATCGATCCGTGCGTTCGCCATCGTCGACGACGATTTCACCGAGGACAACGGCCTGCTGACGCCGTCGCTGAAGTTGCGCCGCGCACATGTTCTCGAAGCCTGCGCCGCCGAGATCGACGCCCTCTACGCATCAGCTCGATCGACCCCGAGATGATCATGTGCACGAAGGCGTCATCTGGCGTCGACCGGCGCGATACCGCTGATGCGATGGACCGCGAACGAGCGGACCTCGCCGCTGCGATGATCGAACGCCGAAAGCCACCCGCCCTCGAGGCGAGCCGGATCGACCAGCCGCTCGGTCGTCGCGCCGTGGTGGTCCACGTAACCGATCCAGACCGTGGCACCAACCGCGAGCGCCTCACGCAACTCAGCCAGCGTCTGCCCGGCGCCGTTGCTGGTCAGCCTGGCCGGGGCGGCGTCGGGCGGGCGTTCGTGGCGGGATCGCTCGCCGGCGCGTAGGGCCCGCACCGCGGCGCCGAGCAACGTTTCCTCGGGAACGGCGCGCTCGGTGACCAATGGCTGGGGCGCAGGCTGGGCCGCAGCGCGCCGCAGTTCGGCCCGGCCGACCACGATGGTCCCGTCGGCCGCTTCGGACACCGGGCTGTACCCCATCCGGCGCAACCGTTCGAGCAGCAGGTTCGCGCTCAACGACGACGCCAGGACCGTCGGCGCCAACCGGCGAACACCCAGGGCGGCCGCGCTGGGATCGGCCATGATCTCAGCGAGCACGGTTTCGTCGTCACAGCGTACGAACGACGACGCGACACCGACCCGCAGGTGCCCGTGCCGCCGGGCGACGTCGTCGACGAGGTAGGTCAACGGCTGTGGTACCGGCGTTCGCGAGATCGTCGCGAGGAATCGGTGCACGTCGGCGGCGGAGTACCCCTCGTCGAGAGCGCGGCGCAGCGATGCGGCGGTGAACCGGTGCACCGACGCACCGCCACGACTCTCCACGTCGGAGAGCAGCGCCAGTTCGCGTTCGAGGTCGGGTCGCAGCGGCCCCGGCGCCACGGCGGTGAGGTCGGCCTGCAGCAGCACGTGGTCCAGTGGTTCGGGCAAGCTGGACCGGACGGCGTCGGCGGCCGCGGCGACGGCCTTGTCGTCGTGCCGTTCGAGGAGGGGACGCACGAACGACGCCAACGCGCCCATGCCGGTGATGCCGAGCGTCTCGGCCTCGCGGAGGAACCAGCGGGCCATCTCGTCGCGCAGCCGTCCACCACGCCGCGGGCGACGCCACCGGATCGTCGTCAGCACACCGCTGAGGTCGGGAGCCGAGCCCGCTGGCAGCGCAGCGAGCTCCTCCAGCACCAGGCGACGCAGTTCCGGCGCGATCGGACGATCCAGATCCCGGCCCAACGGCGGCACCGGCCGATCGCGTTCGTCCCGGCTGCCGATCAGTCCCGCCACCCGGCTGGTGTCCAGCCATGTCCGGGCCAACTGGGCCCACCGCGACGCCGGGTCCTCCTGGCGCCAGGTGTCGAACCGGGTGGTGGGCAGCCACACGTCGTCGGCCGCGCCGCCGGGAGCCACCAGCCCGGAGATGTAGGCCAACTCGGCGACGAGGCCGGCCCCGGTTTCGTCGGTGTCGAGCAGCTCTGGCAGTTTGCGCAGGTCACGGACGCCGAGGCCGCCGGTACGCAGCACCGCGGGCGGGTCGGTGGCCCAGGCGTCGAGCAGGATCTCGATCTTGCGCAGGATGTCCAACGCACCGGCGCCGGCCGTACGGTCAACGGTGCCGGGCGAGCGTTCGGTGATCGACGGGCTGGGAGCGTGGGGCGTGACGTCGACATGGACCCTGCCGGCCCGCAGGTGCAGCGCGACCTCACGCGGCAACACCACCGTGGAGTCGTCGACGGGCACCAGCAGGCCGGTCGCGAGCAGTAGATCGATGGCGGTACGAGCCTCGGACCGGGTGACATCGCGCAGGGCGCTGTCGATGCGTCCCGTGGGCGGGCCGGGGACCAGCGACTGCAACGCGGCGCGCGCGTCGTCGGTCAAGGTGGCCACCAGGGCGTCGAGGGCGTCCCCGTCGGCCAGGTGCTTGGCCAGGTCGTCGGCGTTGGCGGCGTGGTCGCCGTTGGGTTCCAGGCCCAGCCCGCGCATGATCGTGACGATCCGGTTCGGTGACAGCGCCAGCAACGCCTGGCGCGCCGGCGGCCCCAGCCCCGCGGGATGCGCCCCGACGACTTCGTGGACCACCCGCGGAACCTTGAGGTCGTCGTCGGCCCCCCAGAGCAGGGCCTGTGTGCGCAAGGCCGCCAGGGCTTCGGCGATCGGAGCACCGGTGACACCGAGAGCGCGTTCCACCGCGGCCTGATCAACGGGGGCAGGCGTGACCAGCAACGCGTCGACGACCTGCAGGGTGAACCGGTCGAGGCGGTCGAGCGCTCGGGTCGCCGAGGCTCGGGTCGTGGCGCGGGTGGCGAGTTGGGTGACGTCGACCGGGACCGGGACGAGCAGATCGGGCCGGGCGCGCAGCAGCGCCGCCAGCTCGTCGTCAGCCCTGGCGCGCAGGTCGTCGGCGAGACTGCGCACCGGCATGTCGCTCCCGGTCATCGGCTCCACGGTACGGCGTGTGCGTGGCGCGAGGCGAACCGTGCTCAGAGCTTGCGCAGGCGCTCCAGCAGCTCAGCGCTGCGTTCGGCGGCCTCTTCGCGGGCCTCGCTGTCAGCTGCCCGCAGCTCGTCGGTGATGTCTGGATCTACGGGTACCTCGAGAGGTTTGCGTCGTTCGACCGTCACAAGCCGGACCATACCTTCCGTCGTTCACGGAGCCAACGGGGCCAGCCGGTGCCGTGAGATCAGACGACGATCCGCGGACCGGTTGTCGGCAACGCCGCGACGGCCGCCTCGCGAAGGACGATGTCGCGCGCCGTGGGGGCGTCGACACCGCGTTCGATCATCCGGCGGGCAATCATGCCGGCCACCACCGGAGCGGCAAACGACGTTCCCGACCACAGGGCGTGCCCGCCAGTGAATTCCGCCGAGGAGCCGTCGAGGTACTCATATGTCCCGTTCGGAAACGGGACCACGACGTTCTCGCCAGATGCATAGACGTCCACCCAGTGCCCGACGTTCGTCCATCCCGTCCGGGATCCTCCTCCGTCGGTCAGCGCGCCGACTGCCGTAGTCCACTCGTACGCGGCGGGCCAGAACGGGCGGCCCGTTCCCTGATTCCCTGCGGCAGCGACGATCACGACTTCCGGGTGTTCGCGTAGGACCTTGCGGCGAAACGCCTCGAACGCCTTCGGAGCTCGACCGGCCCGGGTGAACAGGCCAGCCTGAACACTCACGACGTCAACCCCGTTGCGTATGACAGTGGCGAGATCGTCGACGATGCTCAACTCGTCGACAGCGCCACCCACCAGGCAGTCGCGCACATGGACCGTCGTGGAATCTGCGCCGGACACCGACAGGAGTACGGCGGTCGTCGCGGTGCCGTGCCCTCCGTACGGCATGACTCGCCCGTCTCCGTCGAAGACCTCGTCGTCGGGTTCGGACAATGCTTCAACCGCGAGGAGCCGGCCGTAGGCGGAATCTCGTGCAACCTCACGCGAATATCCCGTGTCGATCACCGCGAGGCGCGCATGCCCAGGGCCGTGGGGCTCGGCCAACTCAGGAACCTGGCCCGGGTGAGGCAGCGGCTCTGTCGCTGGACACAGCCGCGTATAACCTTGAGAGTCAAGGATGTGGTTTGGCGTGACGATGTCGTCGCCAGCTATGTCCGCGAGCGCGTCGGCGATGTCGGCGGCGTCCCGGTCTCCGACGTCAAGTACTTTGAGCCCGATCGGCCCGTCGGAGATTTCTTCTGGCCGAGCCACCTCGGCAAGGTCGAACGCCTCGAGCGTCGCCGGCAGGTCACGCTCATCGCAGATGAGTTGGTTGCTGCGGTAAAGGTACTGGACCACTGTGCCGGTAGGGTCCCATCGCGCCGCCAGCGGAAAGTTTCGCCCTTGACTACGCGCTTCAGCGTTGCGCCGTAGGCGCTCGACTTCACTCGCAAGCTCGGTCACATGAGGTCCCGCGGGCCCGTCCGGCATGTCTTCCCCCTGTTCGATCGCGGCAAATCCGGACCAATGTCTAGCATCATCGAGTGGCGAACGGAAAGCCGGACGGATTCGTGTCGGCGGCGAGACTGCCTAACTTGGCGATGGAACGTCCCGATGATGCGCGCCGGCACGCGCGCACCGTGCTGATGCAACGTCGCTCTGCTCTCGAGCGCACATATGCTTTTCAGGCTCTAGGCATCGTCGAACGTGATTCAGGGAACGTCGGTGGTGCCATTCGCATGTTTCGTCAGGGCATGGCTCTGAGCAAGTCTGCCGTTCTGCCGAGCCGGGCAAGTGACCTTGCCGCCAGCCTGGGCACGGCGCTAGCCATGGCGGGAAGACGCACAGCAATGGCCGCAGCCTTCGCCGAGGCTCTGGAAGCAGGTTCCGAGCTGGAGAAAGCGCGCGTTCTTGTCCGCCGAGGCGGTGCGAAGGTGCACATCGATGATCACGTCGGCGGTTATGAGGACTGCATTCACGCCGCACGCATTCTTGCCAAGGGACGTGACACCAAGTGGGAGGCCAATGCTCGGCACAACGCAGGCGTGGCACTCATGGGGATTGGGCGATTCCACGATGCAGCCGAGCAGTTCGTCCTCGTCGAGCGGCTGGCGAGCGGAAACGAAGGTCACTTCAGTGCAACGGTCACCCTCCACGCGCGGGCCGATTGTGCCCACCGCTTGGGGGACCTGGCGACAGCGCTGGACTTGCTGTACGAGGCTCGCCGTCGCTACGACGCACTCGGCGTCGTGCCACCGGAGGTGGTGCGCGACCTCGCCGTCGTCCAGCTCGCTGCCGGGTTGCCCGACGACGCGGCGAAGTCAGCCGACGAGATGGTCGCGATGCTGCAGGACGCGCGCGACGCCGCGCTCCGCCGGGCGGACGGGTTCATCGCCGCGGCCATGGTTCACCTCGCCGCGGGCCATCCGGAGCGCGCCGTCGACCTTGCCCGCAAAGCCGCGCGGTCCAGCAAGCGGCAGGGCCACGTCGACGTCGAGCGGCACGCCCGCGTGGTCTTGCTTCGCGCCCAGGACGCGACCGGGGCCGTCACCAAGCGGCACGCCAGAGCTGCGGCCGAACTGGCCGCGGAGATGACCGACCGGTACTCATCCGAGCGCCTCGACTCACTGGTGCTGGCTGGGCGGATGGCGTTGGCGACCGGCTTGCCCGAGCTCGCGGCCCAGAACCTGCGTGAAGCCGCGGAGCAGCGCCACCGCGGCTCCGCCCTGCGCCGGGCTACCGCGTGGTACGCCCGCGCCCTGCTCGCCCAAGCCGACGGGGACCGCGCGGGCATGCTGCGCGCCTGTGCCAGAGGCCTCGACGTGCTGGACACACATGCGCTGTCACTGGGCGCGACCGAGCTGCGCGCCCGCGCGACCGTGCACGGCACCGATCTCGCGATTCTGGCGACCCGCCGCGTCGCCGCCGACGGGACCGCTCGTGACCTGCTGCGCTGGACCGAGCGGTGGCGAGCCAGCCTGCACGCGCTGCCGTGGCCGGCGGCCGGGCACGATCCCGTCTTGGTCGCCGAGCTCGGGCGGCTGCGCGCAGCCGAGAACGTCCTGACCGCCGGGGCCAGCGCGGCGGCGGAGGCCGAACGCCGACGCATCGAGGAGCGCATCCGCCGGCACGTGCACGGCCGCTACGGTGACACCAGCCGGCGCCGGGTCCGCTTCGAGCTGCCGGCGCTGTTCGACCAGCTCGGTAGCGAACGCACCATGGTCAGCATCGTCGGCATCAAGGGCGAGCGGTTCCACGTCGTGATCGTCCGGCGCGGGCGGGTGAAACACGTCGTCGCCGGTTCCGTGGCCGATATCCGCAGCGAGATCGAGTACGCGCGCTTCGCGCTCCGCGGCGCGGCGCTGGCTGGTGCCGACGTCGCCGAGGCGCTGCTGCGCGCCGCCGAGCCGGGGCTGGCCCGGTTGCAGGCGACGCTGCTCGGCCCGGCGGTGGACGAACTCGGCAGCGGTCCCGTCGTCGTGGTGCCTCCGTCGACGCTGCAGGCCGTTCCGTGGGGGGCACTTCCAGCCCTGCGTGATCGAGACGTCTCCGTGGCGCCGTCGGCGTCGGCCTGGATCCGGGCGCGCTGCCGTACGCCGCCGTCGCGTCGACGGGTCGCGTTGATCGCCGGTAGCGGATTGTCCACGACGGCCGCCGAGGTGGACGTGCTGGCCGGGACGTACCCGGACGCGACGCTGCTGACCGGCGCGGACGCGGTCGCCGACGAGGCTTTGCACGCGATGGACGGCTCGTGGCTGGCGCACGTCGGCGCGCACTGCCGGTACCGCGGCGACAATCCGATGTTCTCTGCGCTGGAGCTCGCCGACGGGCCGCTGACCGTCTACGACTTCGAACGGCTCACGTCGCCGCCGTTCCGGATGGTGCTGACCGCCTGCGAGTCCGGCGTCGGCTCACCGACTGGTGCCGACGAGCTCCTCGGCCTGACGACGTCGCTGTCGGCGTTGGGCACGGCCGGGTTGCTGGCCACCGTCGTTCCAGTCAGCGACGCCGGAAGTGTCGAGGTCAGCCTCGTCGTGCACGAGCGCCTGCGAGCGGGCGACGACATGAGCGCCGCACTGCTGTCGGCTCGGCAGAAGGCGAGTACCCCGGTGGCGATCGCGACCGCGTGGGCATTTCTCGCGTTGGGCGCGGGGTGATCTCGGTTACACGATTGTCACTTTCAGCCGCGTATGGTGACAGTCGTGGGCCTAGTCATCGGATTCGATCTCGACCTGACACTCGTGGACTCCGCTGACGGCATCACCGCCTCACTTGCCGAGGCCGGGCGTCGTATCGGCGTCGAGGTCGACCCCGAGCGGCTCGAGCCGTTGCTGGGGCTGCCACTGGAAGACACGCTGCGCCATTTCGTGGACGAAACGCGCGTCGAAGAATTGAAGGGGCTGTACCGCGCCCTCTACCCCTCCATCGGCGTCCCGGCGACGAAACTTCTCCCAGGGGCGAAGGAAGCCGTCGAAGCCATCCACGACTTCCGCGGCCGCGTCGTCGTCGTGAGCGCGAAGATCGAGTCCGCGGTGCGCGAGGTGCTCGACCACGTCGGACTGGCCGCCGACGACGTCTACGGCGAGCGGTTCGCCGAGACCAAGGGCGCGGTGCTGCGTGAGTTGGGCGCCGACGTGTTCGTGGGCGATCATCCCGGCGACATGATCGGTGCGAGGTGGGCCGGGGCGTACGCGATGGGTGTGACCACCGGACCGCACGATTCAGTGGCGCTGCGCGAGGCCGGCGCCGACGTCGTCTTCTCCGATCTGCTCGACTTCCCGTACTGGCTGGCCGATTTCGTGGGGACGCCCACCTGAGGACGGCCGGGGATGTCGCGGGCCCACGATCAGCCGTAGGCTTGTGACGTCCCCAAGCCTGCGGGGACAGTCCGATTACACCGACGACGAACGAGGGTCTGCCGTGCCAACGGGCAAGGTCAAGTTTTTCGATGCGGAGAAGGGCTTCGGTTTCCTCTCCAAGGACGAAGGGGGCGACGTGTTCGTCCACAGTTCCGCCCTTCCTGCTGGTGTGACCGCACTGAAACCCGGGCAGCGCGTGGAGTTCGGCGTGGCCGAAGGCCGACGCGGCGAACAGGCCTTGTCAGTACGGGTCCTCGATCCGCTGCCGTCGGTGTCGGCGGCGACGCGGAAGAAGCCCGACGAGATGGTCACGATCACCGAAGACCTCATCAAGCTGCTCGACGGCTTGTCGAACACGTACCGCCGCGGCCGTCACCCGGATCCGAAGGCCGCGCGCAAGGTCGCCAGCGTGTTGCGCGCCGTCGCCGACGACCTCGAGGTCTGACCGCCACCGCCGTCGAAATGATCATGATCATTTGGCCGACTGGGTCGGGGGTGGGGCAGCCGGATCGGGGCGCATGCGCAGCGCCGCGGCGAGTCCACCGGCCATGATCACCGCGGCGACGACCATGCCCAGCCACGGGATCAGGGGCAGCACGATGCCGATGCCGCCACCGACCACCCAGCCCAGCTGAAGCAGCGTCTCCGAACGCGCGAACGCGTTGGAGCGGTTCTGCTCGGGGACGTCGCGTTGCACGATCGCGTCGAGCGACAGCCGGCCGAGCTGCTGGGCGAACCCGGCCGCCAGTCCCACCAACACCACCGTCAGCAGGTTCCAGAACACCGCCGCCACGACCGAGCAGACGACGGTGAGAACGATCAGCACGAGCACGGTGCGATCCGGGCTGCGCGAGCGCACCAGCGCGCCGACTGACGAGCCGGCCGTGCTCCCCAGCCACGCCGAGGCCGCCACGATGCCCAACAGCACCAGGCCGGACAGCCCCGCGACCGGCTCTTCTCGCAGGACGAACGCCAGAAACATCGTCATGAAGCCGGAGAACCAGCGCAGCGCAGCGTTCGCGCGCAACGCTCGCACCACGGCCGCGCCGACGCGGAACCGGCCCTTGGCGCCGTCGCGTATGGACGCCGGCGCCTCACCTGCGGCGGAGTCGACTCGCTTGGACAGCAGGATGGCCAGAACGGTCGTGCCGCAGTAGGCGAAGAACGCCGCGCGCAGCGGCCAGTCGTCGCCGATCTGGGCCAGGCCGATGCCGATCGGGGCGCCCAGCGCCGTGCCCAACGTCGCGGCCAGCTGCAGGCGCGAGTTCGCGCTGACCAGCGTCCACCCCTCCGGCAGGACCCGGGGGACGGCGGCAGCCCTGGTGACCGCGTATGCCTTCTGCCCCACCAGCACACCCAGCGCCGCCGGATACAGCCACACCCCGCCGTCGAGGACGGCGTCGGCGGCCACCCAGGCCAGGAAGCCCCGAATCGCGGCGGTCAAGCCGATGGCCCATCGCCGCCCATGGGCGAACCGGTCCAGGAACGGGCCGATGACCGGCGCCACCACTGCGAACGGCGCCATGGTCAGCGCCAGGTACAGCGCGACGTTGCCCCGCGCCTCGGCGGTGGGAACGGAGAAGAACAACGTGCCCGCCAGCGCCACCGTCACCAGTGCGTCGGCGAACGCGCTGGCGGCGTTGAGCTCGATCAGCCGCGACAGGCCCGTCTGGTCGGCACCCTTGGCCTCCGCGGCACGATGCAGGCGCTCCGCGCTCGCCTTGGCAGCACGGGAGGTGCCCGACGCCGCGGTGCGCGCAGCACGAGCCGACGCGCTGGCGGCGCGACGCATCCGCTCCGCGCGTCCGCCACCGGCGCCCTCGGTGCCCGGACCGGGGACGTCTTGGCCGGGCGGCGGATCTGTCTGTGCCACAGGCACCATCCAATCGCATGCGGCGCCCCGCTTCGGGACGCAGCCCTACGCCCAAGTGTCGATCATGGACGGAGTTTGAAAGAATCGGTCGTCGTGAGCCGCACATCCACCCGCACCAGGGCACCCAAGGTCGATGCCGTCGCCGCCAACGCAGTCGACGAAGCTCGCGCGGGCGCCGTCGAGGTCGGCGGGCCCGACGCCGTCGGCGACCACCTCGGTCACGTCGCCGAGGCCGAACGCGTGGTCACGCACTACTTCGAATGCTTGCAGCCGGGATACGTGGGCTGGCGGTGGGCGGTCACGCTCGTTCGCGCGGCCCGCGCGCGGTCGGTGACGGTGAACGAATGCGTTCTCCTGCCGGGCTCGGACGCGGTGCTGGCGCCGCCGTGGGTGCCGTGGGAGGACCGGGTCACCCCGGACGACCTCGGCCCGGGCGACCTGCTGCCCGTCACCGACGAGGACCCTCGGCTCGAACCCGGGTACACCGGGTTCGCCGATGCCGACACCGCTGACGTGGTCGACGAACTCGGACTCGGTCGGGTCTGGGTGCTCTCGCGCGAAGGCCGCAGCGACGCCGCGGCCCGCTGGTTCGAGGGTGACGGCGGACCGCACACCGAGATCGCCAAGGCTGCGCCCGGCTCGTGCGCCACCTGCGGGTTCGCCGTGCCCCTCGCCGGCTCGCTCGGCCAGGCGTTCGGTGTGTGCACCAACGAGCGCACCCCGTTCGACGGCAAGGTCGTCGCTCACGACCACGGCTGTGGCGGGCACAGCGACGTCCGGCTGCCGGCTCCGGCCGACGACGCCGGCGAACCGGTCGTCGACACGTTGGCCCACGAGCTCGTCCCGATGGAACTCGACCATGCCTGATTCGCCGCGCGCCTAAACTGCGCGGCGTGGACGTCTTCGATACCGCGTCGCTGCGGCAGCGGGTGCTGGCGGCCTGGTCAGCCTCGCCGGCGCGGTTCCGCGAGGACGCCAACGCCGAGGAGGAGCTGGTCCGCGGTGCCTACCGCGACCGCGTGATCATCGAGCTGGCGCAGAACGCCGCCGACGCCGCGGCCCGCGCGGGCGTGGCTGCTCGGCTGTTGCTGCGGCTGCACGGCTCCAGCCTGATCGCCGCGAACACCGGCGCGCCGCTGGATGCCGCCGGGGTCGAAGGACTGTCCACGCTGCGAGCCTCGACCAAGCGAACCGGCGCGGCCGTGGGCCGCTTCGGCGTCGGGTTCGCCGCCGTCCTGGGCGTCAGCGACGCCCCGGCCGTGCTCTCGCGGACCGGTGGGGTGCGATGGTCACGGGACGAGACACGCGCGGCGGCCGCAGGCATCGCGTCGCTGGCCGCGGAGGTGCAGACACGCGGCGCGGCGGTCCCGGTGCTGCGGTTGCCGTTCGCGGTGCCCGCCGAGTCCGTCGACGTCCCGGACGGCTACGACACCGCGGTACACCTGCCGCTTCGTGACGACGACGCGGTGCGTCTGGTCCACCGTCTGCTGGGCGAGGTCGATGCGGGGCTGTTGCTGGCGCTGCCCGCCTTGACCGAGGTGATCGTCGACGTCGACGGAGCCGCCCGCACGCTGGACGCCGGCGCGGTCGACGTCCTCGACGAACACGGGGACGCGGCGGTGTTGGAGCGCCGGCTCGGCGAGCAGCGGTGGCGGCTCGCGACGTCGTCCGGCGAAGCAGCCGGCGACGTGCTCGCTGCCCGCCCGTTCGAGGAGCGCATTCGCCCCGGGTGGTCGGTGACGGTGGCCGTGCCCGTCGACGGCGACAAGCCGCAGCCCGTCGTCCGGCCGGCGGTGATCCACGCCCCGACGCCCACCGACGACCGCACCGACCTGGCGGCGCTCGTGATCGCCTCGTTCCCGCTGGACTCCACTCGCCGGCGCGTGGCCGATGACCCGCTCACCGAGTTCCTGACCGAGCGCGTCGCTGCCGCGTATGCGGCACTGGTGGCCTCGTTCACCGACCCGGCCGTGCTCGAGCTGATCCCCGGACCGCTCGGCACCGAGCCCCTGGACGTGGCGCTGCACCGAGCGGTGCGCGACGCCCTCGGCGCGACGCCGTTCGTCCCGGCCCCCGACGGCGCACGACTGCGTCCCCGCGACACCGTGCTGGTCGAAGGTTTGACGGCTGCGGCCGACCCGTCGGCCCTGGCCACGGTGGTCGCGGGGTTACCGGTCACCGGGTGGCTGCACGCGGACGTGCTCGCCGGGCTGGGCGCGACGGTGCGGCCGTTGGCTGAGGTCGTCGACGACCTGACGCGGCTGGATCTCGACGCTGAGCAGTGGCACACGCTGTACACGGCCTTGGACGGCGCCGACCTCGAGTCGCTGGGTGCGCTGCCGGTTCCGCTGGCTGACGGGCGTACGGTGCGCGGGCCACGGGGGCTGCTGCTGCCCGGAGACGTGGACCCGGCTCTGCTCGAGCCGTTCGCGCTGCGGGTGGTCGCGCCCGCTGCCGCACACCCGCTGCTGCGCCGGTTGGGCGCGACGACGGCGTCGGCGGCGTCGGTCTTGCGCGACCCCCTGGTACGTGCCGGTGTGGCCGAGGTGGCGGCGGCTGACGGCGAGGCCGGTCCGGTCGCCGACGCCGTGCTCGGCCTCGTCGCCGAGGCCGGGGTGACCGTCGACGACGAACCGTGGCTGGCCGAGCTGCCGCTGCGGGACGCCACGGGTGCCGATGCGCAGGCCCGCGAGCTGTTCCTGCCCGGCTCGCCGGTCCTCGCCGCGCTCGACGCCGATCCGGACGAGTACACCGTCGACGCCGAGCTCGTCGACCGGTTCGGCCCGTCCACGCTGGCCGCCGTGGGCGTGCGATCGAGCCTCGACACGGTGCGCGACGCCGACGTCGTGCTGGATGCGGACCTGTGGCACGACCTCGACGACGAGGACGGCTGGGTCGCGGAGGTGCAACGGCTGGTCCCGTCCGCTGACGTGCCGCCGGTGATCAGCGACTTCGTCGCCGTCCGCGACCTCGACCTCGTACGCGCTGACGCGTGGCCGCAGGTGCTCGCGGCCCTGGCGGCCGACCCGCAGACTCGTTCCGCCGTCGTCGAGCCGGTGTTCGTGCTGACCGGTGACGGTTCCCGGCGGGCGGTGCCGTCGTACGCGGCATGGTGGCTGAAGCAGCACGCGCGGCTAGACGGGCACGCCCCGCCGTACGTGTGCGCCGCCGACGCTGACCCTGTCGTGCGCGCCCTGCTGCATCCGGTCGCGCTGCCGGTGGACGACGCGTTCGCTGCCACCATCGGGATCGTGCGCTCCATCGGCGACGCCGACGCCGGGGTCCTGCTCGAGCGGCTGGCCGACGACACGGTCGACCTCGGTGCCGCCCGGTTGGGGCAGGTGTACGCGGCACTGGCCGAGCGGGATCCGGCCGCCGTGGACCCGCCGTCGTTCGTCCGGATCCCGGACGGCGTGGGCACGCGCGTGGTCCCCGCCGCCGATGTCGTCGTGTGCGCCGCGCCGTACTGGCTGCAGCTCGGCCTGCCTGGTGCGCTCCCGGGCTCGGCCGAGCTGGCCGACCTCCTGGACGTCGACCTCGCCGCCGAGACCGTTGACGTGCACCTCTCGCCGGGTGGCCACGTACGGGACGTACCGGCGGCCGCCCGTGCTGTGGTCCCCGAGGCGCCGCAACGCTACGTCGAGCACGACGACCTGTACGCCGGCGACGTCCCGCTGGCCTGGTGGATCGACGACGACACCATCCACGCATGCACGCTCGACGGACTCGCCCGCGCGCTGGCCTGGGTGTGCGGTCAGTGGGACAAACGCTGGCTGCTCGGCGAGATCCTGCGTGACCCGGCCGCGGCTGGAGCGTTGCTCACCGAGGACGTCTTCACCTGACCGCCTCCACACGCCGCGCAGCTGCCCCGGACGTCGTGCTGGCCCGACTTCCGGATGCCCCGATTGGACGGACTGGAGCTGACCCGGCGCTGGTCCGAGTGCCCGAGCCGTGAACCGGTCCTCACGCCACCCCGAGCAGGTCTTCGATCGGCGAGATCGCGAAGTAGACGACGAACAGCGCCGAGACGATCCACAACAGCGGATGGACCTGCCGAGCCTTGCCCCGCGCCAGCTTGATCGCCACGAAGGCCAGGAAACCAGCGCCGATGCCGGTGCTGATGGAGTAGGTGTACGGCATCAGCACCATCGTCAGGAACGCCGGCAACGCGAACTCGACGTCGTCCCACGGGATGTCCCGGACCTGCGACATCATCAGGAAGCCGACGAGCACCAGGGCGGGCGCGGCCGCCTCGTTCGGCACCATCGCCACCACCGGGGCGAACAACGTCGACAACAGGAAGCACACGCCGGTGACGACGCTGGCCAGGCCGGTCCGCGCGCCCTCGCCGACGCCGGAGGCGGACTCGATGTACGACGTGTTGCTCGAGACGCTGGCCGCGCCACCGGCCGCGGCGGCCAGCGAGTCGACGACGAGGATCTGCGTCGTCTTCGGCGGGTTGCCGTCGGCGTCGAGCAGGCCGCCCTCGGCACCGACGGCGACCATGGTGCCCATCGTGTCGAAGAAGTCGGCGAGCATCAGCGTGAACACGAACAGCAGGACCGCGACCACACCGACGGATTCCCACGAACCGAGCAGATTGAACTGGCCGATCAGGGAGAAGTCGGGGACCTCGACGACGCGGTCCGGCACCTCCGGGGCGTTGAGGTTCCACCCGTTCGGGTTGTCAGCGGTGGTGCCGATGCCGCCGATGGTCTCGACGACGACGGCGAGCACAGCCGTACCGATGATCGTCCACAGGATGGCGCCGCGCACCTTCAGCGAGTACAGCACCACCACGGCGAGCAGACCCACCGCGAACACGGCGACCGGCCAGGTGCGCAGACGGTCGTCGATGCCGAGGCCGATCGGGGGCGACGGGTTGCCGGTCGACTGCACGAACCCGGCGTTCACGAAGCCCACGAGGGCGATGAGCAACCCGATCCCGACGCTGATGGCGGTCTTGAGCTGCCGCGGGACCGCGGCGAAGACTGCCTGGCGAAATCCGGTGAGGACGAGTGCGAGGATCACCAGGCCCTCGATCACCACCAAACCCATCGCGTCGGCCCAGGTCATCTGTCCGGCGAGGCTGAATGCGACGAACGCATTGAGGCCCAAGCCGGCGGCCAGCGCCATCGGGTAGTTGGCGAACAGGCCCATCGCGAGGGTCAGCACGCCGGCCACCAACGCGGTGACCGCGGCCACCGCGGCGAGGTCAGGAGCGTCGCCGCCACCGAGGAAAGCGCCTTCGACGTCGGGCACCGTGCCGATGATCAGCGGATTCAGCACGATGATGTAGGCCATCGTGAAGAACGTCACGACGCCGCCACGTACTTCGCGGCCCACCGTCGAGCCGCGCTCGGTGATCCGGAAGAACCGGTCGAGTGCCGAGGTAGAGGTGGGCGTGGACGTCATGCGTCTCTCCGATCATGGCCGGGCGGGGAATGGTCCGGCGTCGACGATGCCAGACCGGCGGAACTGTGTCACCGATAGGCATGGTGCCCCAGTCCCGGTGGTGCGTTAGCGGCGGGGAGTCTGGCAGGGCTAGCCTGAGCACATGAGCAAGGGGCGACGGCGGCATCGCGAAGCGCCCGGCATGGGACGCGACGCGGCGGAGCGAACCGATGCCTCTTCGGCGCAGGCTCCGGACGTCATCGAACCGGCCGACGTCGACGGCGTGCGTACCGTCGCGGTCATCACCGTCTTGTGGGCCGTCGCGTTCGTGGTGCTGGCCTTGCGCATCGACGATCTCAGTGCCGAGGGCCGCAACTGGTGGCTCTGGACGTGCTTGGCCGGTGTCGGGCTCGGCCTGCTCGGGCTGGAGTACACCCGCAAGCGCCGTGACGCCATCGAGGCCGCCGCGGAGGCGCGGGCCGAGGCCGCGGATGAGGACGAGGAGACCCCCGCCGAGCCTGCGGCCGCGGAGCCGGTGGACGTGCAGCCGATGGCTGTGCAGCCGGTGGACGCGCAGCCGGTGGAGGCCCAGCCGGAACACGTCCGGCCGGTGGAGGCCCGGCCGGAACACGTCCGGCCGGTGGAGGCCCAGCCGGTTGTCGAGCCGCCGCCGGTCGAACGGTCCTCGCCCGAGGCGATCACCCGGCCGATCGACACCGGGCCGCTGCCTTCGCACCGCCCGGAATCCCCTCGCCCCGAACCGGCGCGGCCGGAGCCCCCGGCGCCAGCACCGGAGAGCCCTCCACGGCAGCACGGTGCGCCGAGTGCACCAGCGTGGTTCGGCGATCTCGACGACAAGGACGCTCCCGGCTCCAATGCAGCGTCGCCGGCGCCCCCGGCCACGCCCCCGTCCAGGCCCGCGCCGGACCTGGACGACGACGAGCCGCTGCTGGACACCACCCTCGGGGGCGGTCGCCGAGCTCGCCGCTCTGACATGACCGGCGAGATCGACGAAGTCACCGAGGGCGGTGGCGAGCAGTACCGCGGCCGTCGCGCTCGCCGCTCCGACAGCGCCTGACGCCAACACCACGAGGCCTTGTGCTGCAGCAACAGGCATGCACGGGTGGTCCGGCAGGCAAATCCCTAGTGAACATGATCATTTCACAGTGAAAGGAGTGTGGGGGTTCCACGCGACTGGCATTTAGCAAGGGTAATGAGTTACCCTAAGGAAAATGTCAACGTCGAAGTCCTCCCCGCCTCCGCCAGCAGGCGCGATGCCTGCAGCGTCGAGCTCTCGTCCCCGCACACAGGCCGGGCTCGCGAGCTCCCTGCGTATCGCGGTCGGCCGGCTCAGTCGTCGCATCCGCAACGAGCGCGAGGATGAGTCGCTCACCTTGAACCAGCTGTCCGCGCTCGGCGTGCTGGAGCGCCACGGCGCGCTTCCGGTCGGCGAACTCGCGGCGTACGAGCGTGTTCGGCCGCCGTCCATGACCCGCACGGTCTCCGGGCTCGAGGAGTTGGGCCTGGTCGTTCGCGAGCCGCACAGCGTCGACCGACGACTCGCGGTGGTCCGGATCACCGAGGCCGGCTTGGCCCGGACCGAGGCCGACCGCAAACGACGCAATGCCTGGCTGACGCATCGATTGCGCGAGCTCACCCCGGCCGAGCGCGAGAAGCTGCTCGAGGCGCTGCCGGTGCTCGAGAAGCTGGCCCGCTCGTGAGTCCTACGTTTCATTCCCTTCGCCATCGTGATTACCGCCTGTACTGGTCGGGCATGTTCGTGTCCAACGTCGGCACGTGGATGCAGCGCGTCGCCCAGGACTGGCTCGTCTTGCAGGTGCTGCACGGCGGCGGCCAGGCGGTCGGCATCACGACCGGACTGCAGTTCCTGCCGTTCTTGCTGGTCGCGCCGTTCGGCGGCCTCCTCGCGGACAAGTTGCCCAAGCGGTACCTGCTGATCTTCACCAACGCGTTCATGGGCTGCGTGGGCTTGGTCCTCGGCATCCTCGTCCTCACCGGTCAGGCCGAGATCTGGCACGTCTACGTGCTGGCCTTCCTCCTCGGTGTCGGTACAGCGTTGGACAATCCAGCACGTCAGGCGTTCGTGTCGGAGCTGGTCGTCCGCGAAGACATCCCCAACGCCATCGCGCTCAACAGCGCGTCGTTCAACGCCGCCCGGCTCATCGGTCCGGCCGTGGCCGGCGCGGCGATCGCCTTGATCGGCACCGGCTGGGTGTTCGTCATCAACGGGCTCTCGTTCGCCTCGCCCATCATCGTGCTGTTGATGCTGCGCACCATGGTCGTGCCCGAGAGCGATCCGGAGGACAGGCGAGACGAGCCCACCGGCGCGCTGTCGCGGCTGCGCGAAGGGGTGGCCTACGTCCGCTCGCGGCCCGACCTGGTCATGGTCATGGTCATCATGTTCGGTGTCGGGACGTTCGGCATGAACTTCCAGATGACGATGGCCCTGATGGCCACCGAGGTCTATGACCGCGGGCCGGAAGAGTACGGTCTGCTCGGCTCGATCATGGCCATCGGGACGCTGTCCGGTGCGTTGGTGGCCGCCCGTCGGCGGGTGCCCAGGCGCCGGCTCATCGTGGGCGGGGCAGTGCTGTTCGGGGTCCTCGAAGTGGTCGCCGGGCTGATGCCGACCTACGCGACGTTCGCGGTGTCGTTGGTGCCCATCGGCGTGGCGTCCATGACGGTGCTGACGGCGGCGAACGCCTACATCCAAACCACGGTGCCGCAGTATGTCCGCGGTCGGGTGCTGGCGCTGTACATCATGATCCTCATGGGTGGTACGCCCGCCGGCGCGCCGGTCATCGGCTGGGTCGCCGACCTGTTCGGTGCGCGCTGGTCACTGCTGGGTGGTGGCAGCCTGACGATCGCGGGCGCGGTCGCCGCCGTGCTCCTGATCGCCCCACGCAGCGGTGTCGTGGTGCGGACCCGATGGCGGCCCTGGCCACGGCTGGTGGTGAGCTCCACTCCGCCGCGTGACGAGGCGAAGCACGACGTCCACGCGTGACGAGGTCAGCTGAGCACGTCGATGACGATGAGCACGATGCCGACGAGGGCCGCGACTCCACCGCCGATGAGCCCGAAGCGCTCGCGCCGGCGCGCCTCGCCCAGCAGCGTCTCCTCGTCCTTGGTCGACACCAGGTCGGGTGCGGTGAAGGCCAGCTCACCCCGCTCGTCGTTCACTTCGCCGAGCACGTAGAGCTCACGGCCGGCCGGTAGCACCCACTCCTCGTAGCGGTAGCCGATGGTGCCGTCGCGGCGGGAGCTGGGCAGCTTGAAGCTGAACGAGCCGAAGGACAGTTCGGTGCGCTCAGTTGAGCCGGTGTGCGGCTCGAACCGGTCCAGGACCTGCCTCATGTCCTGCAGCGCCCCGTCAGCTGGGTGCACGAGGATGCTGCCCGTACTGTCGGTGACGGTGAACGGCTGGTCGGACTCTCGTTCGGCGACGCGTTCGGTCTTCTCCACGCGCCGGGTCCGGTAGGTCCCGCCGGAGTCCCGGCGCCGCTCGGTCTCCCAGTATTTGCGCGTGACGACGTGCCGGTGCCACAGACATTCGGTCGACGACAACTCCGAGGTCAACGGCCCGTCGGGCCCGTTGCCCGAAACCCCCACCACTTCGCACTTCTGGCGAAAGAAGCCGGGGCCGGCCGCTTCGGCGGCCGCATCGCGCAGGGCGTGCAGGTCTTGGACCGCCATGGTCTCGGTCGTGATCATCTGATGCTGACGCTTACGGGCTTTGACGACGACATAGCCGCAGAACGCGGCGATCCCGAGCCCGACAAGGCCGACGATCCACATGGTCGCAGTTCCTTTCGTTCGGTCGGCGCATAGGAACCGTACTGATCACCGCGCGTGGATCAACCGTCAGGGTCCTCCGAACCAGCCGGGCACGTCGATCCGCCAGATGTCGGCCGGCGTCACTCGCCGCAGATCGTACTCGAGTGCAGCCAGCCGCTCGGCGCCGAGCGTACGTTCCCACTCGCCGCGCAGATCGTCGAGAACGGTGGCCGATCGGGTGAGGACGTCGAAGCCGCGATCGGTGACCCGGGCGACCTTGCGCCGCGCGTCGCCGGGGTCCGTCCCCCGTTCGACGTAGCCGAGCCGCTCGAGCGCGTCGATGGTCTTCCCCGCCGCCTGCTTCGATACGCCGAGCCGGCGACCGAGTTCGGCCGCGGTCGCTCCGCCGGCGAGGGCCTGCAGGGCGAAGCCGTGCATCGGCCGTACGTGCGGGTGCCCTTGGCGGGCGAGTTCGGCATGCAAGGCGTCGATGAGTCCGCGAAAGGCGAGAAGCAGCCGCAGCGGCAGCTCGAAGCCGGGTGGGCGGTTTGACATAGAAGACAACCTCGTTAACCATTAATCGACAACGACATTGTCTATCTTAGGAGGGCTCGCCATGCCTGTCAGCGCATCGGTCATCAAGAGCGCCGACGCCCGCCGAACCGAGACGCCGAACGCGGTCATGACCACTCTGGCCTCGCCTACGCAGGGCAGCGCGGCCCGGCCGCTGTGGCGGGTGGACATGCACGCTGGTCAGCAGGGCCCAGTGCACATCATGGACTCCGAGCAGGTGTGGACCGTCCTAGCCGGAGGGGCCTCGGTCGAGGTCGACGGCCACACCGCGACGCTCGAGGCGGGAGACACGATCGTCCTGCCGACCGGGGCCCGTCGCCAGGTGGCGGCGTCGGACTCCGGGTTGGTCGCCGTCGTCGCAGGGGCGCCGAGAGGGCGAGCGAGCTTGGCCGACGGCACCGACCGAGGAGTGCCGCCCTGGACCCAGTGAGCCCTCGCCGGTGGCACAGTAGGTGCATGCCACCCACCGACGACACGCCCCTGCGGCTGTTCGTCGCTGTGGTGCCGCCGCCGGAGGTCGTCACTCATCTCGACGCGAGCGTCCGGCCGATCCGTGACGACACGTTGCGGTGGTCCGGCACGCACGCGTGGCACGTCACGTTGGCCTTCTACGGCGACATCGACCCCGGCGACGTCGACGAGCTCGGCATCCGGATCGCCCGGGCCGCGCGCCGGCACCCGCCCGCGCAGCTGCAGGTGACCGGGGCCGGGCGGTTCGGGTCCACGGTGCTGTGGGCGGGTATCACCGGCGATGTGGCCGTGCTGGGCCGGCAAGCGAACGCCATGGCCGCGGCCGGTCGGCGGCTGGGCGCCGGCCCGGATCGGCACGATCGGTTCAGGCCGCACATCACGCTCGCGCGGGCGCGCCGGCCGGTCGATCTGCGCCCGTACGTCGCCCGGCTCGCTGACTACGCCGGGCCATCCTGGGCAGCGACCGAGGTCGTCCTGTTCAGCTCGCACGCTGACGCCCGGCCCGGCCGCGGACCCAGGTACGAAGCGTTGGGCCGGTACCGGCTGGAAGGCGTCACAGCACGGCGGCGATAGCGACGATGAGCACCATGGCCGCCAGAACCGTGGCCACGAGTTGACGCGTCGTCTTCGGCCGCACCTTCGCCTCGCTCCTCGTGTCGGTCGGGGACAATGACCGGGTGCCTCCCGAAAGTCTGCCGACCGTGCTCAACAGCCTACGCTCGACCCTGCTCGACCCCGATCGTCTGGTCCGCGCGGTCGCGTCCGGCCGTCGGCGTGGCGCGGTCCCGCACTACCGGCGTACCGAGCTGCGCTGGGTCGACCTGCGTGCCGGGAGGCGGTTGCAGATCGTCACCTTCGACAGCACGCAGAGCTTCACGACCAACGTCGAGCCGGCCGCGGCGCCCGAGGCCGTCGCCGCCGTTCTCGACCAGCCCTACGGCAACTGGCACGTCGACTCCACCGACGAGTCGGTCCAAGTCCGGGTGACGAAGAAGGGCGCGGCCCAGGTGCACCGCGCTCCGGCGCCGCAGCGCGACGTCGAGCGCCAGCACGACCGGACCAAGGCCCGAATGCTCGATGCGTCCCACCCGTTCCTGCATGCGGTCGGCATCAGCGACGCCGAGGGTCGCATCAAGCCGAGTCGGTCGGCGAAATACCGGCAAGTGGACGAATTCCTCCGCGCCTTCGCTCCCACGATGGACGACGTCCTTCGTGCCGCAGCCGGTGAAACGGTCCGGCTGGTCGATCTCGGGTGCGGCAACGCGTATCTGACGTTCGCCGTCCGGGCGTGGCTTGACCAGCGTCCTGACTCCAAGGTCGAGGTGACTGGAATCGATGTCAAGGAGCAGTCCCGGGCCCGCAACGAGGCGTTGGCGGCACAACTGGGCTGGGCGTCGACGATGTCGTTCGGCCGCTCGACCATCGACGCCGCGGAGCTCGTCGATCGCCCGCACGGGGTCTTCGCCTTACACGCCTGCGACACCGCGACCGACGACGCCCTCGCTCGCGCTGTGCAGTGGCAGGCCCCGGTCATCCTGGCGGCCCCGTGCTGCCACCACGACCTGCAGCGCCAGCTCAGCGGGGCTGCGCACTGGCCCGGCCCGTACGGCATGCTGGCCCGGCAGGGCATCCTGCGCGAGCGATTCGCCGACGTCATGACCGATGCGCTACGAGCTTCGATCTTGAGAATTCTCGGCTACCGCGTCGACGTGATGGAATTCGTCGATTCCGTTCATACTCCGCGTAACACACTGTTGAGAGCTGTGCGTACTGGTGGTGAGCCACCTGCCGAAGTGGTGACTGAATATTCCCGCATGATCGAAATGTGGGGGGTTCGTCCGGCGCTCGGTCAGCGATTGAAGCGAGAACTCATGACGGCCGGATTGGATATCTGAAAGGGACCGAACGGCTGATTCACACGCGGTGTTCCAGGCGCCTATGATCTATATCAGAAACACGACGGGGGAATAGGGTTCCTCGCAATTGGGGAATCAGATGATGCGCCCGGCCGCTGACGATCAGACGCGGCCGGGCGTCATCTGTCAGGCCGGCAACCGCTCCACGACGTAGTCGATGCACGCGGTCAGTGCCTCCACATCGGCTGGGTCCACCGCGGGGAACATCGCCACCCGCAGCTGGTTACGCCCCAGCTTGCGGTAGGGCTCCACGTCGACGATGCCGTTGGCGCGCAGCGTCTTGGCCACCGCAGCGGCGTCGACGCTGTCGTCCATGTCGATGGTGCCGACCACCAACGACCGAGACTCGGGGTCGCTGACGTACGGCGTCGCGTACGAGCTCTTCTCCGCCCAGCCGTACAGGTGCTGCGAGGAGGCGGTGGTGCGCCCGACCGCGAAGTCCAAGCCGCCCTGCCCGTTCAGCCAGTCCAGCTGATCGGCCATGAGGAACAGGGTGGCCACCGCCGGGGTGTTGTAGGTCTGGTCCTTGCGGGAGTTGTCCACGACGGTCTTCAGGTCGAAGAAGGCCGGGACGTACCGATCGGTGGCCGCGATCTCGTCCACGCGATCGAGCGCGGCGGGGGAGAACGTGGCGATCCACAGCCCGCCGTCCGCACCGAAGTTCTTCTGGGGCGCGAAGTAGTAGACGTCGGTCTCGGCGAGGTCGACCGGCAGTCCGCCGGCGCCGCTGGTGGCGTCGACCAGCACCAGGGCGTCGTCGCCGGCTCCGGGGACGCGGCGGACCGGCGCCATGACGCCGGTGGAGGTCTCGTTGTGCGGCCACGCGTAGACGTCGACGTCGTCCTCAGCCGACGCCGTCGGGTGGGTACCCGGCTCGGACTTCACCACGCTCGGCGCGTCGAGCCACGGTGCGGTCTCGGTGACCTTGGCGAACTTCGACGAGAACTCACCGAACGACAGGTGCTGGGCCTTGTTGCGCACGAGCCCGAACGCGGCGGCGTCCCAGAAGGCGGTGGTGCCGCCGTTGCTGAGCACCACCTCGTAACCTTCGGGCAGGCCGAACAGCTCCGCGACGCCGTCGCGCACCCGGCGCACGAGGTTCTTGACCGGCGCCTGGCGGTGCGAGGTTCCCATGACCGCAGCACCCTGCTCGGCCAAGGCCTTGAGCGCCTCGGGGCGTACCTTGCTCGGTCCGGAGCCGAAGCGGCCGTCGGCGGGCTTGAGCGCGGCGGGAATCTGCACAGTATCCGTCATGTGATCAACTCTCCGGGTGGATGTCCGGTCGGCGATGAAGGGAATGACGACACTGTCAGCCCCGCCATTGTGCCGCATGGGCGACGACGGCGCGACGGCAGGTGCTCAGACGGCCCAGTCAGGATTCCATCCGGTCACGGTCTCCGGGCGCCGCGGCCCAGGCCCAGCGTACTTCGCCGACGGACGCACGAGGCGGCCGGTGCGCTTCTGCTCGAGGATGTGCGCGCTCCAACCCGCGGTCCGGGCGCAGGTGAACAACGACGTGAACATCGGCGCCGGGACCTCGGCGAAGTCCAGGATGATGGCGGCCCAGAACTCGACGTTCGTCGCCAGGACACGATCCGGCTTGCGCTCGGCCAGCTCGGACAGTGCGGCCTTCTCGAATGCTTCGGCGACCTCGTACCTGGGCGCGCCCAACTCGCGCGCGACCCGGCGCAGGGTGCGCGCCCGCGGGTCCTCGGCGCGGTACACCCGGTGGCCGAAGCCCATCAGCCGCTCGCCCCGATCGAGGACGCTCTTCACGTAACCGACGGCGTCCCCGGTGCGCTCGATCTCCTCGATCATGGCGAGCACCCGTGAGGGCGCACCGCCGTGCAGCGGGCCGCTCATCGCGCCGACCGCCGCCGACATCGCCGCTGCCACGTCGGCACCGGTGGAGGCGACAACTCTGCCGGTGAACGTGGAGGCGTTCATGCCGTGCTCGGCGGCTGAGGTCAGATAGGCGTCGACAGCTTGCGTATGCCGTGGGTCCGGCTCGCCGCGCCAGCGGGTCATGAACCGCTCGACGACGGAGCCTGCCTCGTCGATCGTGTGCTCGGGAACCGCGGGTACCGCCGCGCCGCGCGCGGACTGCGCGACGAAGGACAGCATCGTGACCGACGTGCGGGCCAGCTGATCGCGGGCTTGCTCGTCGGAGGTGTCGAGGAGGGGCTGCATTCCCCACTGGGGGGCGAGTGTCGCGACCGCGCTCTGGACGTCCACCCGCACGTCGCCGGTGTGGGCCGGAAGCCGCAACGGTCCTTCGCTCGGCAGGCCCGGGTCGAACTCGCCGTCGACCAGCAGACCCCACACGTTCTCGAACGGAACCCGGCCGACGAGGTCGTCGATGTCGACGCCGCGATAGCGCAGCGCGCCGCCTTCCTTGTCCGGCTCGGCGATGTGCGTCTCGAACGCTACGACACCCTCAAGGCCATGCATGACCTTTGACATTCGCTCTCCTTTGTGCGGCCGAGCTTCCATCATGCCCCCGAAGTAGTTGGTCTCCACAAGCTGGGATGCCTCGAATGTGCGGTTTCCCACAGTGCAGACGCTGGTGGTGAGACAGTTGGCCGCGTGGATGAAGAACTTTCCAGGATGCGCCGCCGCTACACCGCGGGGCGGTTGCTCGAACGTGACCTTGCCGCCGATCCGTTCGACGAGTTCCGGACGTGGTTGCACGATGCTGTGACTTCCGGCATGACCGAACCGAATGCGATGGTTCTGTCGACCGTGGGTGCCGACGGTCGGCCGAGCTCGCGAACGGTGCTGCTCAAGGGGTTCGACGACGATGCGTTCGTCTTCTTCACCAACCTGACCTCCCGCAAGGCAGCGCAGATCAGCCAGAACCCGCACGTGTCGCTGTGCTTCCCGTGGATCACGATGGAACGGCAGGTGCTGGTGTGCGGGCTGGCAACGCCGGTGCCGGCCGAGGTCAGCCGCGCGTACTGGGTGACGCGACCCCGGGACTCCCAGGTGAGCGCCTGGGCGAGCCGGCAGTCGTCGGTCATCGGCACGCGCGACGAACTGGAGTGCGCGGCGGCCGAGGTGGCGCGGAGGTACCCGGACGAGGTGCCGTTGCCGGATTTCTGGGGCGGTTACCGCGTGGAGCCCGAGACGATCGAGTTCTGGCAGGGCGGGCCGGCACGGCTGCACGACCGGCTCCGGTACCGGCGCGAGAGCGCCGCCTGGGTCGTGGAGCGGCTGGCCCCGTGACCACGGCGGCGCCGGGTCAGTCCCCGACGTGGCAGAGGCAGAACGGGTGGCCGGCCGGGTCGGCGTACACGCGCCAGTCGCGGTCGCGCTCGCCCCGGTCCAGCAGCTGGGCGCCGAGACCCAGGACCTGTCGTTCGGCCGTGTCGAGGTCGTCCACGCCGACGTCGATGTGGAGCTGTTGCGGCCGCTGCGGGTCCGGCCACGCCGGAGGCTGGTAGTCCTCGGCCCGCTGGAAGGCCAGAACGGTGGTGTCGGTGTGCAGGGTGGCCCAGTGGTCGTCGAGCACCCATCGCTTGTCGGGCCGGTTGACTTCGCCGCCGAGTATCGACTGGTAGAAGGCCGCGAGCTCGAGCGGAGCCGGGCAATCGAGAACCAAGCATTGGAACGAGCCGATCATGAGTCTCTCCGTGAGTCGGGCCGGACATGGAACGGCCCGCGGGTTGCTTCCACGTCCTGGACGGACGTGGCCCGGGTGGACTGGATCCGGGAACCCGCGGGCCGGGTGACTGCTCGGTATTGCCAGCCGACGGCCGGCGAACAAGGGGTCACCCCTGGTCCTGCGACGAGCGCGTGGCTAGCGAGCAGCCACCTCACGAGTCCGATAGCTATTCACTGTCTGGACCACCTCCTTTCCCGTGTGCCCTCACGGTATGTGGCCAGGCCCTGTCGGAGCAACGGAGTTTTCACCCAGTGAACGACGCGGGCTCAGCTCGGCTGGTCGGGCAGGGCGATCCACGTTGCGTGGGCGCGGCCCAGGACGCGGCCGTCCTGGCCGTGCACGGTCGATCTGGTCCAGGTCTTGCGCCCTTCGGTCTGCAGGTAGGACCCCATGACCACGCAGGACTCGCCAGCGTCGGGGGCGTCGTCCACCTGCGCGGTCAGCCGCCCCAACACCATCGGGCGGCCTTCGATGGGTGCCGACCATCCGCTCGGACAGTCCAGCGCCGCCCAGACGAAGACGGACTCGCCGCCGGTCTCGGCGGTGACGTCCCACACGCACGCGGTCCGCCCGTCGCCCAAGCGGCCGGGAAACAGCCGCATCCCGTCGCCGGGGCGGCGCTGCGGACCGCACACGAAGCACTCCGGGAACGGGTGCGTGCTCAGCCCCGGGTAGTGCGCCGAGGCGGCGCGTGCCTCGTCGGCGCTCACCGGCGTGACGACGTCGAGCAGCGACGCGTCACCCTCGGTCGCCGTGGCGACGAGGGTGTCCCCGTGCAGCAGTGACATGCTGTCGCCGTCGGGGATCACCTCGAGCGGGACGTCCAGGGGCGGTGGCGAGCGCAAGGTGACCGTCACCGGCCCGGCGCCGAGGTGGGCGGCCAGCCGTCCCGCGACGTAGCCGCCGTTGCCTGAGGTGGCCGGTCCGCGGAAGCGCGAGTGCACCGTCAGCGTCATGCCGCGACACTAGCGGTACGGTCGGCTGCGGTCGTTGGTGAAGGAGAGGAGCCCACGCATGTCGTTGATCGCCGGTGCCGCCATGGTGATGCCCGACGGTGTCGTCGAGGACGGGTGGCTGGACGTCGAGCACGGCCGGATCGCCGCGACGGGCACCGGCGAGCCGCCGCGAGAGCCCGACCACCGCTTCGACGGGCACTGGCTGGTCCCCGGGTTCGTCGACATGCACAGCCACGGTGGCGGCGGGGCCAGGGTCACCGGTGCCGACCCCGAGGACGTCGGCACGTTCGTCGCGACCCACCGGATGCACGGGACGACGTCCCTGGTCGCCAGCCTCGTCTCCGGCCCCATCGACGAGATCGACCACGATGTCCGGGCGTTGGCCGACATGGTCGACGAAGGGCTGATCGCCGGCGTCCATTTGGAAGGGCCGTGGATTTCCCCGGTTCGCAAGGGCGCCCACGACGAGTCGGTGCTGGGCGCGCCGGACCCGGCAGTGGTGGACAAGCTGCTCCATGCCGGGCGGGGCACCGTGCGGATGGTCACGCTCGCGCCTGAACTCGACCACGGCCTCGACGCGGTCCGCGCGGTGGTCGGTGCGGGCGCCGCCGCGGCGGTCGGGCACACCGACGCGACGTACGAGGTGGTCAGCCAGGCGATCGAGGCTGGTGCGCGGGTGGCGACCCATCTGTTCAACGCCATGGCTCCGGTGCATCACCGGGCGCCGGGCCCGATCGTGGCGCTGCTGGAAGACGAGCGCGTCACCGTCGAACTCATTCTCGACGGGGCCCACCTGCATCCGGCGATCGCCGCGCATGTGCGCGCCAGCGCTGGCCCGCAGCGGATCGCCCTGGTCACTGACGCAATGGGCGCAGCCGGCGTCGGGGACGGCGACTACATGCTCGGTGACATGGAGGTCCGGGTGACCGACGGCGTCGCTCGCCTGGTCGAGGGCGGCTCGATCGCGGGCAGCACCCTGACGATGGATGCGGCGTTCCGATTTGCCGTCCAACAGGCCGGGTTCTCGTTGCCGGACGCGGTGGCCGCGACGTCGGCGAATCCGGCCCGGGTGCTGGGGATCGACGACCACGTGGGCACGCTGGCCGTGGGCAAGCTGGCCGACGCCGTGGTGCTCGACGCCGACCTGCGTGTCGCCGCGGTGCTACACCGTGGAACCTGGGTCCGGTCAGGCCCGGTCGAGTAAGCTCGGCTCATCAGTTCGAGCAAGGAGAGCGGCCCGGTGAGCGACCTCATCGATACGACAGAGATGTACCTCAAGACGATCTTCGAGCTCGAGGAAGAGGGCATCACACCCCTCCGGGCACGGATCGCTGAACGGCTGCGCCAGTCCGGCCCTACCGTCAGTCAGACGGTGGCCCGGATGGAGCGCGATGGGCTGCTGCACGTCGACGAGGACCGCCATCTGGAGTTGTCGGAGAAGGGCAGGCTGCTGGCCACGCGGGTCATGCGCAAGCACCGGCTGGTCGAGCGGCTGCTCGTCGACGTCATCGGGCTCGACTGGGAACTCGTGCACAACGAAGCGTGCCGCTGGGAGCACGTGGTCTCCGAGGCCGTCGAGCGGCGGCTGGTCGATCTGCTGCGCGAGCCGGCGTCCGACCCGTACGGCAATCCGATCCCCGGCCTGCGTGAGCTTGGCATCACCACCGAGGTCAAGGACTTCCGCGCCGGTGTCCGGCAGCTGCGCCAGGTGGGAACGCCCACCGGCACCAGCGTCACGCTGCGTCACATCGGCGAGCCGTTGCAGGTGGACGAGAAGCTGCTGGCCTCGCTGCGCCAGGCGGAGATCACGCCGGGGCAGACGGTCACGGCCATCTCCACCGAGACCGGGGTCGCACTGCGCAACGCCGAGACGGTGGAACTGTCCGACGCCGACGCCTCGCACATCTTCGTCAGCGCGCCATGAGTGTCGAGGACGTCACCGTCGACCACCTGGCGGCGGAGCTGAACGACGGCGCGGTCCTGGTCGACGTGCGTGAGCCGGAGGAGTACGTCCAGGCGCACGTGCCCGGGGCGGAACTGCTACCGATGGGTGAAGTCGTCGCGGCCCACGAACAGATCCCGCGCGACCGGCCGGTGTACGTCATCTGTGCGGTCGGCGGGCGCAGTGCGCAAGTCGCGGAATTCCTCAGTGACCAGGGCGTTGATGCCCGGAACGTGGCCGGCGGGACCCTTGCGTGGATCCGCGCCGGCCACCCGGTCGCCAGCGGGATGGACGCGTCGTAACCGCTTCGCCCGTCACAACCGCCGCACGTGGCGGACGAGCATGGCGGGGACGTGTCCGGGCATGTTCCGGCCCGGTGCCACGACGCCTTCGATCTCGACGTCGTCACCGCGTTCTGCGGCGGTGTCGAACGGGCCGAGCAGTTCGAACCGCTCGCCGGAGGAGTCCAGTTCGAGGAAGCACTCGCGCTGCGCCGGCACGAGCCGACCGCGGCGGATGACAGTGGTGAGCGCGTCGGCGTAGCCCACCATGGTGCGTGTCTCGGTCTCGCTCATCGTCATGGGCACGAGTATGGTCGCTTCGCTTCGGCTCTGCCCGCCGATTGGCCGGATTCGTCACTCTGCGTGGTATAGATCTCACGCGAGCGCGCGTCGTCAGTCCACCGCGCTGAGAGTCAGGACCGCGCGTCGCGGTGCGGACTGGCCATCAGGTTCGTCGGTGGTGAAACCGAGGGATCGAAGGAACGCGATGCCCTGCGGCCACCGGTCGTCGGCTGAAGCGATGACCTCGTCGATGCCGGCGTGGCGCGCTTCCTCCAGCAGGACGCGGCTCACGGCGGTACCGATGCCGGCCCGGCGGTGTGACGGCGCGAGCAGGAACGTCCCGATGGAGCAGGCCCGCCGGTGCGGGTAGCCGAGCACGACGTCGATGAAGCCGACGATGCGCTCGCCGTCGCGAAGGGTGAACAAGCGCTTGTCTTCGAAACGTGCGCCCTCGGGTAGCGAGTAGAACAGGCCCTGCACGTCACCGTTGCCGGAGGGTCCGCCGGTCACGGCTTCGAACCAGTCGTTGCAGGATCTGAACAGGTCCAGTAGCCCGGGCTCGTCCGCTGGCTCGATCTGTTCGCGCAGGACGTAAGACCCGGAGCCGGTGCGAATGGTCCAGATCACGCTTGGCACCTTACTGGCCCGCGGTGCTGGGCGCGATGGTCGAACTCACGCGGGAACCGGTTCGCGCGGCTGCGCGTCTGACCGATGTGAGGACGAAGCCGGCTCTGAGCGCAGCGATCGCGGTCGTGATCGTGCTGCTGGCCGGATGCGGCGACGCCGCGGAGGAGCCGAGCGACGGGGGACGGCACACCGCGATCCCGCCGACGGCCGAGGTCACCACGCCGCCGCCCACTCCCACCATGCCGACCACGCCCGGCTTGATGGAGCTGCGCGGAGTTCCTGAGCCGGGCGTGGAATCAGGATGCTGGCTCCTCGACGACTACCTCTTGCTCGGCGGGGACGAGAAGTTGCTGTCATCGGGACAGCCGCTGGTGATCACCGGACGGGTCGAGCGCGGCGTCCTGACCACGTGTCAGCAGGGCACTGCGTTCCGGGTGGAGGACGTCGTTCCAGCTGAATGAACAGCACAAGGGGAGACACCGTCGAGGTGTCTCCCCTTGTCTCTACCTCAGTCGATCAGAGGCCCGGTCAGGCCGCACGGGTGATCTCGATGCGCGTCGGCTTCGAGTCGGCGTACGCACCAGCGACCCGGACCGTCAGGACACCGGCGTCGTACGTCGCGCTGACGGCATCGGCCTCGACCTCGGAGGGCAGTGTGACGACCCTACGGAACGAGCCGTAGCGGACCTCACGCACCCTGCGGCCGTCGTCCTCCTCCTCGTGGGTGTCTCGACGCTCCCCATGGACGATGAGCCTGTGGCCTTCGACCTCGACGGTCACGTCCTTGTCCGGGTCGATGCCGGGAAGGTCAAAACGTGCCACCAGGTCTTCACCGTCGCGATCCACGTCGGCAGCCGGGGCGAAACCGGTGCCGTTGGTCATCGGGGCGTCGAAGAACGAGCGGAACCAACGGTCGACGTCGAACCAGCGGTCCATGTCGAGCCAGCGGTCGACGTCACGGAACGGCATCAGCGTGGTGGCCATGGCACATCCCTCCTTCGTCGTCGTTGATGTTGACGTACGAATTTCCTGCCTGACCTGGAACGACCAGGTCTACCACCTACAACTTGAGTCGAGGCTACTCAATTCCGGAACTCGGTCGAGTTTCGCTCTGAGCGAACACCGGTGTAGGTCGTCCGCGCCTGCAGCGAGTAGATGTCGTCGCGGCGGCCCAACCAGGCCGGATCATCGGAGTCGAGCAGCCGGCTCCAGGACCGGACGTCGTCCACGCTGAGCCCGGCGTCGTCGCGGACACGACGCACCCGCCGCTCGAGGCACTCCAGGACCGCCGACAGGTCGTCGCCGGTGAGGGGAGCCGGCTTGTCGAAAGTGAAGGTTTGGCTGGTCACGTCGGTGAGCCCAGCCCGCCGCAGGGCGGTTGTCCAGCCGTACGGCATGCGGACCGCATGCGGGAGCCTGGCGCGCATCCGGAGGAACCAGCGTTCCTCCGCGGCGAGAAGCCGAGCTTCGAGTCCCGGTGCGCCGATGCCCAGGTCCCACGGCAGATGGCGCGCCGACAAGCCACCCTCGGCGAGGGCGAGCCGGCCGCCAGGTCGCAGGATCTGGGCCAGGACGTCGAGGGCCGCCTGTTGGTCGGCGAGGTGGTGAATCGACGCCGACGCCCAGACGATGTCGGCGTCCCGGATGACCGTGGGCAGCAGCGTGAACTCGGTGTCGAGGTCGGCGCACAGGAGCCGGATGTGCCCGTCGTCGACGTCTGCATCGACCATCTGGCGCCGGGCACAGCGTCGAGGGTGTCACCGTCGCGGTCCACGCCGACGACGAAGGCGCACCGCGGGAGGGCTGAGCTCAGTGCGATGGTCATGTGCGCCGCACCGCAGCCGATGTCGGCAGCCAGCAGATCGGTCGGCCGCACGAGGCTGCGGGCCACGTGGTCGTACCAGGCGCGCTCGTCGTCCACTGCCACGACGGTGTCGTACGTGGCCATGGCGCTCACTCCCCCCAGGCGCCTCGAGCGGGGATCAGGTGCTGCAGCCGCACGCTCCGCCGCAGCACCCACCGGCGGCGGGCTCGCCGGCGCTGCCGCTGAGCCCCACGGTGGTCAGCAGCTTGACGGTGTCGTCGTGTCCCGTGGGGCACCGTGCCGGTGCGCCGGACTGGCTCATCGGGCGCGACAACTGGAACGTGTCGCCGCAGCTTCGACAGCGGTATTCGTACGTAGGCACGAGTTCAGGATACAGCCGCAGCGGGGGGCGCGTAGGCTCAGTGGATGAGTGAACGCGCCGATGTGATCGTGGTCGGTATGGGGGTCGGTGGCGAAGCCGTAGCCGGGTCCTTGGCCGAGGCCGGGCTTGATGTGATCGGCATCGAAGACCGCTTGGTCGGCGGGGAATGCCCGTACTGGGGCTGCATTCCCAGCAAGATGATCGTCCGCGCCGCCGATCTGCTCGCCGAGGCCGCACGCGTCGACGGCATGGCCGGTCAGGCGCAGGTGTGGCCGGACTGGAAACCGGTGGCTGCCCGGATCCGGGACGAGGCCACCACGAACTGGGACGACCGCATCGCCGCGGACCGGTTCACCGGCAAGGGCGGCCGGCTCGTGCGCGGACGCGGCCGGCTGATCGCGCCGGACCGCGTCGACGTCGACGGGACGACGTACGAGGCCGGCCGCGCCGTCGTCGTCGGCACCGGTACGTCGCCGGCGATCCCGCCCATCGACGGGTTGGCCGGCACGCCCTACTGGACCAATCGGGAGGCGCTGGAAGCCACCGAGGCGCCGGAGTCGCTGATCGTGCTCGGCGGCGGTGCCGTCGGGCTCGAACTCGCCCAGGGCTTCGCCCGCTTCGGCACGAAGGTCGTGGTGGTCGAGGCGCAGGATCGGCTGATCGCCATCGAGGAGCCCGAGGCGTCCGACGTGGCGCGCCGAGCTCTGCAGGCCGACGGGATCGACGTCCGTGTGGGCCGCCGCGCGCAAGCGGTGCGCCATGACGGCTCGGCCTTCACGCTGAGGCTCGACGACGAGACCGAGGTGAGCGCTCAGGCGTTGCTGGTCTCGGTGGGGCGCACGTCGAACCTGAGCAACCTGGGCGTGGACGCCATCGGCGTCGACCCGTCCGCGAGGTCGCTGCCGGTGGACGACCGGCTACGGGTCGTCGACGGCGTGTGGGCCGTGGGCGACGTGACCGGACACGGCGCGTTCACGCACGTGGCGACCTATCAAGCTGACATCGTCGTCCGCGAGATCCTCGGTCGGCCGGGGCCGCCGGCTGATTACCGAGCGGTGCCGCGGGTCACGTTCACCGACCCGGAGGTCGGGGCCGTGGGCATGACGGAGGCCCAAGCGCGCGAGGCAGGCCTCGCTGTGCGGGTCGGGGTCGCCGAGGTGCCGTCCACGACTCGCGGATGGATCCACAAGGCCGGCAACGACGGCATGATCAAACTCGTGGCCGACGCCGAGCGAGGTGTGCTCGTCGGCGCCACGTCGGCCGGTCCCACCGGCGGAGAGGTGCTCGGCGCACTGGCCGTCGCCGTCCATGGGCAGGTGCCGGTCGAGGCGTTGCAGCACATGATCTACGCCTACCCGACATTCCACCGGGGGATCCTGGACGCCGTGAAGGCCCTGTCCTGACCGATCAGGACAGCCAGGACATCGGGTCGGTGAACTCCCCGTTGACGATGACCTCCCAGTGCAGGTGGCAGCCTGTCGACGAACCGGTCGTGCCCACGCTGCCGATCTGCTCACCGCCGGACACCGTGTCGCCCGCGCTGACCGCGAACGACGACAGGTGGCTGTAGGTGGTCTCGACGTCCATGCCGTCGATGACACCATGCGAGATGGTGACCTGGTTGCCGTAGGCGCCGGCGTAAGTGGCCGCCTCGACCGTGCCGCCGCCGGCCGCGACGGCGGAAGCACCGCACGATGCGCCGAAGTCGGTGCCGCTGTGCAGCTTGTACACCCCGGTCACCGGGTGGACCCGCATGCCGTAGGGCGAGGTGATGGGGCCGTCGGACGGACGCTGGAACTCGCCGTCGCCGACCGGTGGATCGCTGGTGCCACCGTCGTCGGAGTCGTCGGTGTCAGGGTCGCGGTCGTTCCGGTCTGGTTGGTCCTCGGCGTTCTCGCGTTCCCGTTCGGCGCGCTTGGCGTCCTCGTAGACCTGCCTGACCTCGGCGAGAGCGTCCTCGGCCTCTTCCGCTGCCGCTGCGGCCTCGTCGAGTGCGGCCTTCGCCTGCGCGGCGAGCTCGTCGGCCTCAGCTGAGGCTTGGGCGGCTGCCTTGGCCTGTCCGCCGGCACGCGCGGCGGCGTTGGTGGCCTCGGCGCGCGACTCGGCCGCTTGGCTGATCATCGTGTCCTGCACGCGCATCAGCTCGGTGATGCTGGTGGAGCGCTGCTGGAAGTCCTGCGGGTTGATGGCGGCGCTCAATTCGGCCAGCCGCCCGAGCTCAGCGTTGTTCGCGTAGGCGTGCGCGGCGAGACGACCGAGTTCGGTCTGCGCGTCGGCGGAGGCGGCCTCGGCCTGCGCGCTCTCCTTTCGAGCCCGTTCGGCCCGCGCGGCGGCCTCGGTGGCGGCGGCCTTGGCGTCTACGGCTGCTTGGCTGGCCTTCTGCGCGCGCTCCTGAGCCTTGGACTCAGTGGCTTTGGCTGCTTCGAACTTCTCGCGCGCGGCGTCGAGATCACTCTTGGCATCTTCGACGGACGGCGCTTCGTCGGAGCGCAACACAACCCCGGCGGCCGTCGTGATCGACGGAGCCCCCCAGGTGGCACATCCAATGGCAGCGACTGCCATGATCGCGCCCAGAGCCTTCGATTTCACTCCGGGCTCTCCCTGTGCGTGGTCATCGCCGACGACTGTAGGGGACATATGTCCCATTTACAACCACTGGTTGTAACCCTATCGTTGCGCCATGCTCAACGCCGCCGCCGAACTCGCTGCCCATCTACGGCCGGTGAGCAGCCCGTTCGCGGAACTCGCGGCCGGCGGGGGCAATTACGTCCGGCTCGACGGTACCTGGCTGTACGCGGCGACCGAAAAGCCCGTGCCAGGTGCAGCCGACGTCACTCTACACCGTCGCTACATCGCCGCGCCGCGTGTCGTTCGTGCAGGTCATGAATACGTTTTGCTCGACTCCGGCTGGCTGTGGGGCCCGGAGGCCAGGCGCGAGCTCTGCTGGTGCGAGCCCTACGTGACGCACATCACCGGTGCTCACCCGAGTTTGACGCTCGCCGTACCGGCCCCGGAGTTCGCCCGGCGCGGCGACGTGGTCGTGGGGATGTCGGCTCCAGAGCTCGAGGCCGCAGAAATGCTGACGGCGTCGACCATCGCCGAATTGCTCGGCGTGGCGCGCAGCACCGTGAACGCGTATCACGCTCGTGGTCAGATGCCGCCGCCTGCGGTGACGCTGAACGGTCGGCTGCCGCTGTGGCCGCGGCCGATCATCGACCACTGGATGAGCCGGCACGTCCGGCGGCATCGCTGACCCTCGCGGCGGGGCAACCCGTCGTCCGAGGGCCCCATCGGGTGTTCGGCCCAATTTCCACCGAGATCCGACATTCGGCGTGATGCGTACTTAGTCTGCGAGAGATCCGCTGGTGAGCGGACCGATGTCGGCAGGTGCGTAGGCGAGGAGCCCGATGAACGAGCTGACCCAGATGAACGAGATGCTCCGTGACGTCGAGCAAGCACCACAACGGTTCGTCGCGGTCAAGCCCGCTCTCGTCGCTGCTCCTCGCATCGACCGCCGGCCGGTCCCGGTCGATCGAAGTCAGCTGCCCGCAGGCGACCGCGCGGCGTTGCTGATCGGTACCGCCATCCACGACCACGAGGCCTACCCCGACCTGCCCAGCGCGGGAGCCGGCGTGCGGCAGATGAAGCACGTCCTGGAACGCCCCGACGTGGGGATGATGGACACCTGCCTGGTGATCGGCGATGCCACCCACACGCAGATGATGCGCGGCATCGAGGCGTTCCTCAGCGAACGCGAACACGGCGACACCGTCGTCGTCTACGTCAGCGGCTATGCCGAGGTCTCCGCGACCGACGGTCGGCTCTACCTCGTGAGCAAGGACTCCGACCCGTACGATCTCGAACACACCGCGGTCCCGGCCGATTTCCTGCGCCGTCAGCTGCAAGAATGCCGCGCAACCAGCAAGGTAGTCCTGCTCGACTACGGCGCCCGGGCGGTGGCCACCGAGCACGCGGCGCCCAGCGCCTGGCTGGAGCCCGCAGGCACGTACGTCATCGCGGCGTCCGAGGCGTTGCTGCACCGCGTACCGGCCGACAGCGACGCGATGTCGGGGTTCACCGCCGAGATCGTCGACGGGCTCAGCGCCGGGCGGGCCAAGAGCGGGCTCGGGCCGTGGGTGACCGCCGACGACCTGGCCGGCTATCTGGCCCAGCGGCTCGGCGGGGACGACGTGCCGCGGCGGGCCCGGCCAGTGACGTCGACCTTGGCGGTCACCGGCAACCACGTCATCGCCCGGTCGACCGTCCGGGCGGTGAGCCTGCTCGACAACCGCGCACACCCGGGGCGTCGGCCGGCTCAGCCCGCCGGTCCCGATGATGACGACGCCGGGTGGCGCGAACTGGCCGCCTACTACCGCGCCTGCCTCGCCGACGCGCGTTCGCCGGTAGCGCTGCCGGCCAGGGACGACGCCGAAGCCTACGTGCCGATCACGTCGGGCCCGGAGATGCTGTTCTCCGGGAAGTCGTCGACGACGACCGCGCCCGACGGCGTCGACACCTTCGATTGGAAGGAGCGCGAGCTCTGGTACGGCTACCCCCTGGTCACGCTGGCCGGTGGGGGGCGACGGCACTCGGCGAGCCCGCTCGCGCAGGTGACGGTGGCACCGCTGCTCGTCCAACGCGTGGAGGTGACCGTCGACGCTCGAGGTGCGGCCGCGCTGCGGCCGACCGGGCCGATCATGCCGCACGCCGGCGTGCTCCAGGCGTGCCTCGACGATCAGGAGGCCGCGAGCGTCCTCGAATCGTGGCAACCGCTGTGGCGCTCGGACGGCCACGACCAGATGCTCGTCGCCGTGCGGCAGCTGATGAAGCGACTCGGGCTCGGTGAGCTCGAGACACTCGACCCGGCCGCGCTGACCGGCGACGGGATCACCTCCGCCACGCGCACCGGCGTGCACAACACCGCCGCCGTGCTCTACGTGGAGTCCACTCGCGCAGCGGCCATCGCCGTGAGCGCCGAACTGGCCGCGATCGGTGACGACGCCGACCGGATCCCCGGCACCGTGCTGGAGCACCTCACCGCCCCGGCCGGACATCGCGCACCGGGTGTCCAACTCACCGATGCAGCTCCACTGGCGGTGACGCCGGACGAGCTGAGCGAGAGCGGCGAAGCCGTCCTGCACGCGGCGATGAACCAGCCGTTGACCGTCGCCACCACGCCGCCAGGCACCGACAAGCAGGCCCTGGTGGTCGACGCCGTCGCGACCGCGCTGGCCGCCGGGCAGACGGTCCTGTATGTCGCGCCCGACGACCGGGCGGTGCAGAACGTGGTCGACTGGTGCTCGCAGCTCGCCCCCGGGATGATGATCCGAACCGGAGACGCACAGGCGCGGGCCGAAGAGAAGCAGTTGCTGCGTGATCTCACGCGCTCGGCGCGCGATCCGCAGCGGCGCCGGCCCCGGTCGGAGGTCCTTGCTGAGCTCGCCGCAGCGCGCGCGGACGTCGAGACATGGCGCGCGGGCCTGTCGAGGCGGTCCGGCGTCGAGACCGCCCTACGGAAGACCTGCTCGGCACGGGCGGCAGCAGCAGACCGCCTTGATGTGGACGTTCACGCGCTCGACTCCGCGTGGCGTGACGACGACGCGGCGCTGGCGGAGTGGATCGAGCGCGCGCGTGCCCTCGACGCCGCTCGGATCCTGCGCGGGTGGCGTCGTCGTCGAGCCGCGGGAGAGTATCTGCGAGCGGTGAGCGCAGGCGACGCCGACCCCGGTGATCAGCGTCGGCGGTTCGCCGAACCCGAGGCGTTCGAGTCCTTGTTGCTGTTCGCCCGTGCCGAGCAGCGGATGCGCACCGACCGACGCGATGTCGAGACGGTCGACGACACGCAGCTGGACGAGCAAGGGCGCGCGCTGTTCGACCGGTGCCGTCGGTTGTCGGCGGAACTGGTCGATGTCGTCGTCGGCGAGCAGGTCGAGCAGGCCGAAGCCACGATGCTCGCGCGGCGGATGGCCCTCGAACCCGGAGGACGTGACCGGCAGGCCAGCCAGCGTGAACTCGTCCAGCAACTCGGCGGCTGGGCGGTCACGGTCGCCGATGCCGAGCAGCTGGCGCTGGAGCCGGGCCTGTTCGACCTGGTGGTGGTCGACGACGCGCACGAGATCGACGTGGCCGCCGTCCTGCCGGTGCTGTTCCGGGCGCGTCGAGCGCTGGTCCTCGGGGACCCGGTTCGCAGCAAGCCCCGGGTGCGGCTCAGCGATCACCGTCATCGCCGGGCTCGCGAGCATGGCGGGCTGAGCGCCGGTTGGCTGGAGCAGCGCCGGTTGAGCCACCAGACCCACAGCGCCTATGACGCCGTCGCCGTCCGGGCCCCGCAGGTCGAGTTGCTCGACGAGCACGATGGCTGCCATCCGGACATCGCCCGGATCTTCGACGACGCCCTGTACGACGGTCGGCTCACCGTCACCACGGACGTTCGTGCACTGCGCCGGGCCCGCGATCCCGAGACGTTTGAGTCGACGCTACTGCTGTGGGAGGACGTGCACGGCACCCCGGAACCGGGCCCGAACGGTGGTTCGTGGCGCAGCCAAGCGGAGATCGACCGCGTGGTGTGGGCGGTCTACGAACTGCGTGACCAGCTGCCCGAAGGGGCGCGGGTGAGTGTCGTGACACCGTTCCGCGCGCAGGCTGAGGAACTGCGCTCGCTGTTCCGGTTCGAGCCGATCCAGGTTCACCTGCCTGGCGACACCGACCTGGCTGCCAGTGATGCAGTGGTCGTCTCTCTCGTCGCCGGTGAGGGAATGCCCGAACAGACCGTGCGGTGGGTGGAGTCGCTGGCGCCGTTGTGGAGCGCCGCTCTGACCCGGGCGGGTGCGCACGTCGTCACCGTCGGCCGGCATGCGTTCTGGTCGACCCGGTCCGGGCCGGCGGCGACGTTGGCGCGGTTGTCGTCGGTGCGCTCGTTCCATGTGCACCCGATTCCGCCACAGCGTCCGGCCGACGACGTGGTCGACGACTCGCTCGCCGAACTGCTCCATCAGCGTCTTGAGCAGGCCGGCTACGACCGGATCGAACACCACGCGCTGCTGGACGGGTACCGCTGCGACGTGCTGGTGGGTACGGCCGAAGGTGGCACGGCGGTGCTGCTGGACCGTGGCCCGGCCGCCGGCGCCGATGCGGCATCTCATCTGCGCCGGATGATGGAGCGGTGCCACCTGCTCGAGGGGCTCCAGCCCGACACCGCGTCGGGCATCGGGCCAGTGACGCGGGTGCTCAGGGTCCCGGCGTGGCGGGTGCGTTCGGGTGAAGCGATTCCCGGCTTGATCGACTGACGCGCGCGTTCGGCGCGGGCTTGTTCTGCCGGCACCCCGGATGGGCATGATGGCCGGCATGACCGATGACTTCGCCGTCTCGTTCCGCCCGCCCATGGGTGAGCTGCGGCTCTCGCTGATGAGCTTCAACATTCACTTCGGCGTTGGTTCCGACGGTGAAGCTGACCTGGCGCGGCTGGCTGCGGTCATGCGGACGGCACAGGCTGACGTCATCGCCTTGCAGGAGGTGGACCGCTTCTGGTCCGAGCGCAGCGGCTTCGCCGACCAGGCGGGGTGGCTGGCCAGCGAGCTGAACATGCACCTGGCTTACGGGGCGAACATGGACCTCGACCCGCCGCGGCCGGGCGCGCCCCGCAGGCAGTTCGGTACCGCGATTCTGAGCGCCTGGCCGATTCTCACCTGGGACAACACCTACCTGCCCAGGTTCGACGGGCAAGAGCAGCGGGGACTGCTGTCCGCACTGATCGACGTGAACGGTGTCCTGGTCGACATCTACGACACCCACCTGCAGTTCGACGACGCTGCTACGCGCCGTGAGCAGGCCGCGGCGATCGTGAAGCTGGTGGGCACCCCGGATCGGCCGACGATCCTGATGGGTGACCTCAACGCTGCGCCGGGCGATCCAGAAGTCGCCGAACTGCTGGAGGTGTTCGAGGACACATGGGAGACCGGTGGCACGGGCAGCGGTGCCACCTACCCCGCGTGGGACCCGCGGACGCGGATCGACTACATCCTGGCTTCGGCCGATGTCACCGTCGTCGAGACAGCGGTCATCGACACCGCTGCGTCGGACCACCGTCCAGTGCGCGCAGACGTCTTGGTCCCGGCGCCGGGCGTATCGTGATAACCGGGGTGTCCCGCGACGATGTCGAACCACGCTGAAACGAGCCATCGAGCCTGGCGGGTCGTACGGCCCGGACCGATCACCGGCGGACCGCTGGAGCTGGTCGAGGAAGCTGTGCCGACGCCGGGTTCTGGCGAATTGCTCGTTCGGGTCATGGCGTGCGGGGTGTGCCGGACCGATCTGCATGTCGCCGAGGGTGATCTGCCGGTCCATCGGCCACGGGTCGTGCCTGGGCATGAGGTCGTCGGCGAGGTGGTCGCCCTGGGGCTGGACGCGGTGGGCTTCTCACCGGGTGACCGGGTCGGCATCGCGTGGCTGCGCGGAACGTGCGGTACGTGCCGCTTCTGTGCGCGAGGGGCGGAGAACCTGTGCGCCCGCTCGGTCTACACGGGCTGGGACGCTGACGGCGGATATGCCGAGTACACGACGGTCCCGGCCGACTATGCGCTCGCTCTGCCCGACGGGTACTCCGACGTAGAGCTGGCGCCGCTGCTGTGCGCGGGGATCATCGGGTACCGGGCGCTGCTGCGTGCCGACGTGCCTCCCGGCGGGCGAGTGGGCATCTATGGTTTCGGGGCCAGCGCGCATCTGGCCGCGCAGGTGGCCATGGCGCGTGGCGCCGTCGTGCACGTCATGACACGTAGCCTTCGGGCGCAGCGCTTGGCGCTCGAGCTCGGAGCCGCGTCGGCCGGCGGCAGCGCTGATCGCCCGCCGGAACCTCTCGATTCCGCGATCTTGTTCGCGCCGGTCGGTGACTTGGTGCCGCCAGCGCTCGAGGCCCTGGACCGGGGTGGAACGCTAGCCATCGCGGGGATTCACCTCACCGACGTGCCACCGTTGAACTATCAGCGGCACCTGTTCCAGGAGCGGCAGCTGCGCAGTGTCACGGCCAACACGAGAGCCGATGCCCGTGAGTTTCTTCAGGTCGCCGCGGAGCATCCCCTCCAGGTCACTACGACGCGCTACCCGTTGCTGCGTGCCGACGCCGCCCTGGCCGACCTCGCGGCGGACGCCGTCGATGGGGCTGCGGTCCTGACGCCGTGAGCCCTGGGCTGTCGTGCTCGCTCAGCCGGTCTGGTCGAGTTGCTTGAGCATCCGCTTGAGGGCGACCTGGCGGTAGGACGCATCGAGGAGCTCACGGACCTCGTCCCAGTCGACTTCGGCGGCGGTGAAGTCCAACGCGAGCCATCCGCTGGGCCCGTAGTACGCCGGGATGTAGAAGCGGGGATCGTCGAGCAGCGCATCGCGGTCCGACGGGTCCGGTTTGACGATGACGGCGTAGGGATGCTCGTCGTTGCCCTCGAACACGGCGAAGATCTTCTTGCCTGCCCGGAAGGTCGGCCGTCCCCACGCTTCGACCTCGGCCGATTCCGGAAACGCGAGGGCGGTCTGCCGTAGCCGGTCCAGGTACGGGTCGTCGTCGCTGTACATGCGCGGGTGGGCCACGAGGACACGGTAGGGATGGCCGGAGGCCGACGGCAAGGCCGTCCGACCTGTGCTGCGGCTGACCTCGCTGGTTTCAGAAGGGTGGGATGTCGTGGGCGGGGTCGGGTGGTTGGGGTGGGGGTTCGGGTTGGGGTGGTGGGGGTGTTGGTCCGGTGGGGGTGGGTCTGGTTGTTGTGGTGCGGCCGGTGGGGCTGGTGAAGGTGAAGGTGCCGGGGTGGGGTTGGGTCAGTTGCCAGCCGGTGTGGTGTTTGAGGAGGTGGTGGTGTTTGCAGAACAGGCCGAGGTTGCAGGCGGCGGTGGGGCCGAGGGGCCAGTAGATGGAGTGGTCGAGTTCGCATTTTTGGGCTGGGGCGTTGCAGCCGGGGGCGCGGCAGGTGCGGTCGCGCAGGATGACGTGGTCGATGAGGTCTTGGGTGGGTTTGTAGCGGGTGCGTCCGTGGTCCAGGACGACGCCGGTGGTGTCGTGGGTGGCGACCCAGCGCCAGAGTCCGGCGGTGGATAGGTGGCGGGCGATGTGGGCGGGGATGGGTCCGTAGCCGTCTAGTTCGCCGGGGTGGTCGTCCAGGCCGAGCAGGGTGGACAGCGGGATGGTGACGTTCACCGTGACCGGGCGCCCATGCGCGCCAGCCAACCGCA
>NZ_DAHVSH010000124.1:0-19028 GCF_027324685.1 Haloactinopolyspora sp. | reverse complement strand
GTCCTCGGACCAGGGTCGGCGGACGGCGGCGAAGACGAACTCGGGCTCGTGGGCGAAAGCGGGGGTCGAGGGGGCTACGTAGAACGTGGGCCGGGACGCACCGAAGCCCACGATCCGGACCGATGCGTGGACGTTGATCCGCTCGGTGATCCGGTACGTGCCCTCGGGGACGAAGACGAGGCCTCCTCCGTCGCCGATGTCGACGCCGCGGGCACCGCCGACGATGTTGCCCAGCCAGTTCTCGCCGCCGCGGCGTGACGCCTCGTCGATGGCCGCCTGGATGGCCGCGGTGTCGTCGCCCGTGCCGTCACCATGAACGGGGAACTCCTCGCTCCCGAGGACGACCGCCGTCGGGTCCATGGGCATCGACGTGTAGACGGAATGGCTGGACGTGTGCCCGGACGTCTCGCCGGACGTGTCGGCGGGCGACGCCGCCGGCAGAGCCGTTGCCTTGACAGCCACCAAGCCCATGATCACCGAAATGATCAGCGCGACGGCGGCGAGAGCGGCTCTGGGCCGGCGTTGCACGGATAGTCGGCGTTGCACGGATGACGGAGTCGGCATGTTCGGGTCACCTCCGCCCGGCCGCTGGTTGCGGCGGTGCCACGGTCGTGCCGTCGACCACCGTGCACGGGATGTAGGTCTGGAGCTCGGTATCGTCGCCGGGCGTGAGCTGGCCCATGACGATCTGCAGCGCCCGGACCCCCATCTCCCGGCGCGGGATGAGGAAGCCGGTCCAGTCGACGGGCACCGGTTCCGGCGTCTCGGGGTCGCCCAACCTGGCAATGGAGAGGTCGCCAGGGACCTCCAACCCCCGGTCGAGAGCGGCGAGCCGCAGCGGCGCCGCGAGGTCTGCGCTGACCACTGCGGCGGTCATGTCGCTGGCGAGGAGGGCGTCGACGAGGTCGCCGACGGGGTTGTCGCCGAGGTCGAACGTCACCGGCTGCCTGCCTGCACTGGCCATGGCGCGGCGGTAGCCGCGTGCTCGGTCCTCGACCGACTCGTGGCCGGTGAAGCCGTTGACCAAGGCCACCCGCCGATGACCGAGGTCGAGCAGACGTCGCACGACCGCTTCCGTCGCGTCGGCATAGGCGGCGGCAGCGAAGGGGACGGTGCCCCGGTGCGCCGCACGGCGGCCGACGAACGCGAAGGGAAAGTCCTGCCGCAGCAGTTCGTCGAGATCCTCGGGTCGGCTGTGGCGGCCTAGCAGCACGCAGCCGTCCGCGACTTGCAGGCGGCGCAGACGCGTGCCGCTGACCAGCCCGGTCTCGCCTTCGCCCATCGAGGTGAAGAGCAGCAAGTCGATGCCGAGGCGCTGCGCTTCGGTCTCCATGCCCTCGAGGAACGGGTGGTAGAAGTTCCCGGCCGATGCCGGGAAGACCGGCTCGTAGGTGTAGACGCCGACGATCGACGAACGCCCGCCGGCCAGCGACTGGGCCACGGGGTTCGCGGCGTACCCGGTCACCTCGATCGCCCGGAGTACGCGGTTCGCGACTTCCTCGCCGACCCGGCGTTGACGTGACCCGGTGCCGTTGAGCACGAGGGAGACAGTCGTCTGGCTCACCCCCGCCATCCGGGCGACGTCCGCCTGCGTCGGACCACGTCCCCGGCGTCCGCGGCTTGCGGTGCTGCCTGCCGTCATGGGCGCTGAGATCACCACGTTTTGCGCAAAACGTCAAGACCCCGGGGAGTTGATTTTCATCGGCATGGCCGTCGGGAATCGTGCTCGACAGCCACCGAGCGCACCGACCGGCGGATCTTGAGGAGCCTCGCGATGACCCGTGATCCTGAGCAGATCACTCTTGTCGTTTTGCGTATGACCCCGTATATCTACGGCACACGTGCCGACGACATACGTCCCGCCGCGGCACACGAGCGCGACAACGTGCCCGCATCGACGCATCCGATCGCGACCGAGCCCGAGATCGCGACGCAGGTCGACTGACCCGTCGCGAGAAGGAGGACCGACGATGGCAACCGCATTCGCGCGGGCGGCGCGAATTTCCGCAGCAGTCGCGATCTGGGCCACGCTGCTGGGCGCGCCTGCTGCCACAGGCACACTCGTGGCGGATGCGTCCGAACCCCCGGCCCCGGCCACGGACGAGACGCTCGACCGGTACGCCGAATGGATCCTCGCCCGGGCTGACGGTGAACGCCGCAATGGCCTCGTCCGCAAGCTTCCGTACCTGTCGGGACCGACCCTGTTCGACGACGGCCGGTGCACGATCGAGGACCCGTGCCTGCAGCCTGACGTCGAGCAGAGCACGGCTGCCTGCGCGTCGCTGGAGTTCCTCTCTGAGTACTTCCCGGCACGCGCAGCCGCGCACGGCCGGGAAGTCACCGCCGACGAACTCGCCATCGTCGCCGAATTCGCCGACGCCGTCCTCGACTACCAGTACGACCCCACGCCCACTCACACCGACGTCTTCGACGGAGCCGTGGCCAGCTCACTCGACGGCAACCTGCAGTACTACACGACGTTCGGCAACGCCGCGTGCGGCCAGGCCCTCCTCGCTGCGCACGAGCTGACCGGCGCGGCCGCCTACCTCGGCGCGGCGACCGAGATCGGCGAGTTCCTCCTGCGCATGCAGGACCCACGGGAGTACTACGCCGCCTACGGCGGCTACCCGTTCGTCGACGACGAGGGCGAGCCGACCGAACCGAACGGCGGGTTCTTCGACCAGGTCTCCAGCTGGAACAACGTGTTCTCGACGATGTCGCTGTGGAACTTCATCGCCGTGTCGTTCCTCCAGGATCTCCAGGACGCCACCGGCGCCGAGGACGGCCGCTACGCCGCCTCCGCCGCTGCGGCGCGTGAGTTCTTCGAGGGCGGGCTCGCCGCAGGTACCGACTGGTACACGGTGCGGTTCCACTCCGAGGCCCCGTCGCGTAACCGCATCGTGGCGATGCAGGCCAACCGGGCCGACTGCCAGGACAACCGCTGGCACCGCAAGGGATCGTGCACCTACGAAGACGGCCTGCCGTCGGGTGGGACTCTCGGGACCGACATGATCGAGTACGGGTTGGCGGGGCTGTACCGATACGAGGAGGCCGTTCACGGCCCCGCGGCGGCGCGCGACGCCGTCGCCGCTCACTACGCCCGGTACACCTCTCTGCCCGCCGTCCACACCGCTTCGTCGTGGGACCCGCTCGACTGCGTCGACGACTCGCGGGCGGGAGCCGTCGATTCGTACTACCCGCCGGACCATCAGGGGGACGTTCCCACTGGTGATCCGTGGGACTTCGATCCGCATCTGTCGCTCGGCGGGTTCATCCGCTCCGCGGGCACCGAACTCGTCTCGCAGGAGGCGAAGTACTACGACGTCGTCGGCTTCGGGATTCTCGCCGAGGTGCGCGACGCCGTCGTCCCGGCGAAGTTCGCGCACGCGTTCGGCCGACTCGCCGCGGCGGGCGAGGACGGGCTCGGCGCGATCCAGGACCGCACGATCACCCCGATGGCCCTGGCCGCACGCGACTCCGACGACCTCGACGGGGACGGGGATCTCACCGAGGCGGTATGCAACGTCACCGTCGGCACTCTGCCGATCGCCCACAACGGCCTCGGCATTCTCGCGACTCTCGGGTACGTCGTCACCCCGTTGGAGATCCCCGACGCCGATCTGCCGGCCGGCGACCTGGCGACCGGGTACGACGGTGCCCTCGCCGCGACGGGCGGCGTTGAGCCGTACTCCTGGTCGCTCGCTGACGGGCACCTGCCTGCCGGGATCGACTTGGGGCTCGATGGAACTCTCACCGGCGTCCCCGCCGTCCCGGGGACGTCGACCTTCGCGGTGCAGGTACGAGACGCACTCGGTGCAATCGCGCGCCGGTCCATCACCGTGACGGTCGGTGGCTGCGAGCGCATGGTCACCGGCATCCACCGCGGCGGCATCACGGCTGACACCGGCGTTGTGTGCCTCGATGGTGCCAGGCAATCCGGTGACGTCGTCATCACCGGAGACGCCCGCCTTGCCGTACTCGGGAGCGCCATCAACGGCGCGGTCAGGGTCGGCGGGAACGCGGGCGTCACGTTGTGCGGCACGGATGTGCGCGGCGAGCTCGATGTCGTGGCAACGGAGGGACGGGTCCTCGTCGACCCGGCGCCGTGTCCGACCAGTACGGTCACCGGTGGGCGGGGGCCGACGGCGGCCGGGTGACCGATCTCGCGCGATTTCGTGGCTGATTCCGAGTATCAGCAAGTCGACCAGCAGCTTCACGCCGCGACTCTGGTCGACGGCGCTCCTGCGAGCTGGAACCACCGGCCCGTGACAGCCGTCGAAAAGGCATGCGCTCACTCTCGCTCGGTGCCTTGGCCGTTGCGGGCGCTGCTGCGGCGACGGCTGCCGTGGTGGGCTCGGTGGCGGCGCTGTGGCCAGCGGGCGGCTCGGTGGAGACGCGGGTGGCCTCGCCGGAGTCCGATCTCGCCCCGGCGGGCATGCGGCTGGTGGGCCTGGCCGGTGCCGCGGTGGCGGTCCCGCAGGAGTGGGCCACGAACGCCCATACGTGCGGGACGCCGATCAGCGACACGGTGGTCATCGACCTCGGCCCGGTGTTGGCGTGTGCCGCGCCACGCCCGGCAGGTGTGGACAGTGTCGAGGTGACTTCGTGGGCTCCCAGGTCGGGATTCACCGCGGACGAGACGTTCGAGATCGACGGTGTGTCCGCGCTGCGCCAATCCACGGCCTGCCAGCCAGACCTCGCCGATGAGGCCGTCGACGTCTGCGCCGGGACTGTGCACATCCCGTCGATGGGCGTGTACTTCCGAGCCGAATCCTCCACCGATGCCGAAGCCGACCGGATCTTGGAGCGGATCCAGATCCTGCCCGACCGTATCGGTGTGCCGGGTTTCCGGGGCTACCTGCTGAACGAGCAAGAGGACGGCGAAATCGCCTACCTCGACGCGCTGGAGAAGGCCGGGCTGGTCCCCGACGTCCAGCCTGCCGACGTTCCGCTCGTCAGCCCCGGCCCGGTCGTCGACGTCTCACCCGAACCGGGCACCATGCTCAAGCCTGGCGACTTCGTCACCGTGACCGTGGCCGCCCAGTGGCTAGATGGTCCGCCCGGTTGATCCGTTGCCGTTGCTGGTCCCTCCGCCTGGGTACGGAAGAAGAGCCAAGGAGGAGGCCCATGATGACCGAGCGCGACGACGATCAGAGCACGACCGAGGAACAACGCCACGAGGGCCGACGCGTCAGCCAGGAGGAACGCGACCGCGCAGCCGCAGTCCACTCCGTCGATGACGAGACCCGGATGCACGCTGACGCCGACGAGACCGAGCTGGTGCAAGGCGCTGGCGGCGAATTGCGCCGCGTGGACGACGAGGACGGCGACGCGAACCCTGTCGACGCCGAGCACGACGACCAGGACTCTGAACCGACGAAGAACGCACCAGACGAGGTGCGCCCGGATGTGACGGCTGCCTCGGAAAACCGGGACGACGGCTCATGACAGCAACGCGTCGGCTTGCTGTCGTGCTTGGCTAGCTCGTTCGCCGTCACCCCGGCGCTCGCATGCGTCCGCCAACGCCTTCAAGGCTAGCGTTTCAAGCCGTAGGTGATGACCCTCCCGAGCCAGGTCGACGGCACTCTGGGCGGCTTCGACGCCGTCCTCGCCGCGGGCCGCCGCTGCGTGCGCAATGGCGACCCACGCCTCACAACGCAACTTGCTCGAGCCGAGTTCGTCGGCGATCGCCAGCACGTCGGCGAAGGCATCAGTCAGCGGCGTGGCGGGTTCGGCGCGGGACCGGAAGGCGGCCCACGCAATGGCTCGGCGGTAGGCCGCGGCGGACGACGGGCTCGGCTGGTCCAGCGCATCGGCTTCGTCAAGGTGTTTGCGGGCAGCTTCGAGGTCGCCGAGCTCGACTTCGGTGGTCGCGAGACCGTAGAGGCACCGGGCCCGGATGGGGTCGGGAAGCGCGTCCCCCAGCTCGCAACCGGCAAGAGCGTAGGCCCTCGCCTCGGCGAACTTCCCCTCGCCAGCGAGCTGAAACGCCATGTTGTGCAACATGGCTGCTTCGCAGTACCGATCGCCCCGACGACGATGCCGCTCGAGCGCGATCTCGCCGACTGGACGCGCTTCGGCGTACCTGGCTTGCAGGTACAGCGTCGAGTAGAGGTTGTGCCAGGCAGCGGCCACGAACCGGTCAGCTTCGGGAGGAAGCGCTGCCTCGGTGACCGCGCGCATGAGCACCTCGGCGTCGATCACGTCACAGCAGTCGGATGAGACGACGTCCATCAGCACTGTCATCCCGGCCGCCTCGGCTGCGCGCTGCTTGTCGTCGCTGGTGAGTTCACGCACGGCGACGTCGGTCAGCGTGGGCCACCTGGGGTGCAGCCATGCATGCACGTCCGCACGGTCGGTGAAGGTGCGGCCGACGACGTCGTCGGTGGCCAGAATGATCGGGTCTTCGGGCCGGTCGTCCGGGCGGACCAACCGCTTCGCGTTCAGCAGGGACTGAATGAAATAGTGCAGGATTCGTCGCCCGGCCGGGGAACGGTCGATGTCGCCGTGCTGGGCTGCGTAGAGCCGGACGAGGTCGTGCCAGCGGTAGGTGTCGGGCTCGGCGGCGAAATCGAGCAGTCGGATGTCGGTGAGCAACTCGAGCGACCAGCGCGCGGACGTCATGTCGGTGGCCCATACCTCAGCCGCGAGGTCAAGGTCGATGACGGCACCCGGCACAGCTCCGAGCAGCAGGAACCGTTCAGCCAACTCGGGGTCGAGCGATGCGTAGATGGTGTCGAACATCGCCTGGACGCTTCGGTCGCCCAGCCACAGCTCGTCCAGTCGGTCTGCGCCGGCCAGCCGAGCGGCCATGTGTTCGATCGGCCAGGACGGGCGAGTCGCCAACCGGCTCGCGGCGATCCGGACCGCCAGCGGCGCGCCCCCGCAGGCACGCAGGACGTAGTCGGCGGCTTCGGGCTCAGCCTCGTGCCGCGGGCGTCCGATGATCTTCACCATCAGTGCCCGGGCTTCGTCGTGGTTGAACATGCCGAGGTCGATGTGAACGTCGGCGGCCATGGCCAGCCGCGGGCGACTGGTGATGATCACGGCGCACCCGGGCGATCCAGGAAGCAAGGGCGTGATCTGATCGATCCCGGCGGCGTCGTCGAGGACGAACAGCAGTTTCCGGTCGGCGCACAACGACCTGAGCAAGGCCGTGCGTTCTTCCACGGACGCGGGAACATCACCGTTGGGTATGCCCAGCGCGCGCAAGAAGGTGCCCAGTACGTTCGCCGGCTCGACGGGCGTACGGCCACTGCCGAGGTCAGCGAACAGCTGGCCGTCCGGGAAGCTCGCTCGAACAGCGTTGGCGGCGTGGACGGCAAAGGTGGTCTTGCCCACGCCGGCACTTCCGGAGATCAAGGCGATCCGCACGCGATCGTCGCCGGGCCGGACTGTCGACGTCAGCGCTGCCAGCTCGTCACTTCGCCCGACGAAGTCCGCGATGGCGGGTGGCAGTTGTGCCGGTTTGGCCGGTGCGCTGACGTTGATCGGTCCCGCGCCGACGAGGTCGGTGTCACCGGCGAGGATGCGCTCGTGCAGGCGGACCAGTTCCGCGCCGGGAGTGATGCCGAGGTCTTCACGCAGGACACCGACCAGGTCGTGGTAGGCGGTCAGCGCTTCGCCCTGTCGCCCCTGGTGATAGAGCGCGAGCATCAACTGGCCCCACAGGCGTTCACGCCAGGGGTTCTCGTCTATCAGTTGGCGCAGCGATGTCAGCAGGTCGGTGCCAACGTCGCCCATCTGGAGCCGCAGTTCGTTGGCGCGTTCGGTGGCGCTGAGGAACTCGTCCACCAACCCGGGCCCGTACTCGCGGGTCAGCGCATCGGGTGACAACCCGAACAACGGCTCGCCGTGCCACAGGGCCAACGCATCGCGGAGCCGGCGAAGCTCGGTTTCGGGCGGGGTGCCTTCGGGGGGCGTGGCGGCCAGCGACCGGAATCGGAACACGTCGACGGCCATGGGATCCAGGCCCAGGGCGAATCCGCCGCGCTGGGATTCGATGGCGTCATGACCCACCAGCTGCCGGAGCCGGGTGGCGTAGTTCTGCAACGCTCGGCGCGGATGCTCCGGGGGGCTGTCCGGCCAGAGGTAGCTCTCGAGAGCGGCGAACCCGACCTGTCGACCTCCGCCGAGGGCGACAGCAGCCAGCATGACTGCCAGTCGGCCGGTGAGTGCAGGTGTCTCGACTCCGTCACGAGAAACCCCCACCGGCCCGAGCAGCCTGATCTGCGTGGCCATGTCGTAGCGGACACCTCCAGTCAGGTCCTCGCCGTCTCCAAATTACAGCGTGGCCGACTGGCGTCGGCCGAGGACGGTGAAACCGACGTGAGGACGTCGAGAAACATCGACGAGGACAGCCGCGCGTAGCGTCAATGCGGCACCGACGGAGGAATGAACGGCCGCGCGTCCTGTCCCATGGTCCGCGCAGCGAACAGTACGAGACATCGAACCAAGGGGACGACCGATGGCCCTGACTCGGCCACGACTTCTGACCACACTCGCGGCGCTGAGCGCCGCGGTTGCCGCGCCGCTACTCGTCGCGCACGGAACCGGCAACGCTGAGAACGCGGCAACACAGGTCACCGGCTGTGCGATCAGATTCACGTCGAGCGGGCCGGAGATCCACGAGAACGCCTCGCACCGGTGTACGGGGGCGTCGTCGGTTCGTGTGCAAGCGGACGGCGACCTCGAGATCCGCCAGACCAGCGGCGCGCCGATCGTGTCGGTCACGGTCGAGGAGGACGAGACACTCTCCACCCGCGGCATCGTCGCAGGCCCGTCCGGCGGCACCGGTACGACGATCGTGCGCTTCTTCGCCACCCGGTCCAAGCAGGCCGTACGAGCGGACTCCCCGGCTCTGCAAGGCGCGCAGTCGAACATCTGGGTGACCTGGGTTCAGGCCGGGTAGAGCGGCCGAATCCCTCATACATCGAACCCACACGTATTCCTAGGAGGACGATCACGTTGAAGCGACTAGCTACAGCTGTAGCGACCCTTGCCATCATGTTCGCCGGCGCTACGGCCCCGGCCGTGGCCGACGAGGCCGCCACGGCCAAAGCCGCGGCCAAGGCCGCGTCGGTGTGCGGTCACTCGGACACGTTGTATGTGAATTCCGCCTACCAGAAGGACGCACTCACGTGCCGGTGGACTTCGGGCCTGGGCACACTGAACAATTACGCGTCGACCGACGGCGTGGCACGGGGTGACCTCTACCACCATGTGAGCTTCACGAACCACAGTGGACGTGACATCCATCTCGGCTTTTACCGGCAAGGAATCCGGAACGGCAAGAGGTACACGTACAACTGGCGCTACAACGCGCCCATTCCGCGGGGTGAAACCCGAACGTACTCGAGTGAGTACGGCAGCCTTTACTACACCAACATTCGTGGACTCGTGAAGCACCACGCTACCGGTCGTGCCATTTACACGCCGTGGATCAACTTGGAGTTGTGCACAGGGCCGGGCGGGGATTGCTGAGTGGCTGTTCGGCTACGAACGTCGGTGATCGTGCTCACCGTCCTGGCGACGGTGACCGGGGCGGCGGGTCTGGCCGCCTCGGATGACCAGCCGGTGGCTGATGCAGTTGCGGCCGAGCCAACAACGGCGGCCGAGGAACGCGCACCGTGGGCGTCGCCCCTGACGTCGTTCCTCGGCCTCGGCCCAGAAGCTGCGGCCGAACACATGTCGGCCGGTGAACAGAAGATCGCCGCATGCATGCAAGCCGCCGGCTTCGAGTACACACCGGCCGTCCCGGAGACTGCTGATGTCCTGCCGGGAGAACTCACGTCATTCGCCGACGCCTCCGAGTACGGCTACGGGCTGACCATCAACCGGTCCGCCGACGAGATGCCCAATCGCGAGGCCTACGAGGCGCTGTCGGCGCGCGAGCGCGAACGGTGGGACGACGCGCTCTACGGACCCGCCGCGGACGGTACCGGTTGCCTGAACGAGGCCGGGATCGTCCTGCCGGAGCAGGCGCTGGAACGTGAGCTCAGCCGGCCGGAGTTCCGCAACCTTGCCGCCGGTATGGCCGAGCTGGAGACGGCGATCACCACCCATGAGCGTGTCACGAGAGCCGTCAGCGCATGGTCGGCCTGCATGGCGGAACAGGACTTTCCTGGCCTCGACGCTCCGGGAGACGGTTTCGAGCTGGTGTTGGAGCGCGCCGGGCAGACGGTCGGTGCCGATGTCGCCGTCGACGGCTTCGACACGGCATGGCTGGATCGGCTCTCCGACGCCGAGTTGGCCGAGCTTCAAGAGTTCGAGCGTGCCGTCGCCCGTGCGGACATCCGCTGCCTGGCGGACTACGACGCCGTCGAGCGCGAGATCCGCACGGACTTGGAGAACGAGTTCATCGCCGGCCACCGCGACGAGCTGGCCAGTCTGCGCAGCGCGATGGAGCAGCACGGCTGAGCGCGGGTGACGTGTCACCATGGCGTGGAAGCCGTGCTGACCGTGCTTCGCGCCACGAGCATCGCCAGGCCGATCGTCAACAGCGTGGCGATGCCGAGGCTCGCGGCCAGGGCGTGTCCGGGCTCTGCAGCTCGGGTTTGGGCGATCGCGTAGCTCCCGATCCCGATGGCGGCGCCGAGCCCGTACCCGACCTCGAGCGCGGTCGTGACGAGCCCGGAAGCCGAGGAAGCCGAGGCGGCGGGCACGAGACGCACGGCCAGGGCATTGAGGGCCGGAGCGATGCATCCCATCGTGCATCCGATCAGGACCAGAAGGGCCACGAGCACGACAGCTGAAAGCTGGCGCGTCAGCAGCAGGGCCAGGGCCAGCAGCAGATAATTGAGCACCAAGGCGGTCGAGCCGACGGTCAGCAGCAAGTGCGGTTGCGCCTGCACCAGCCGGGGGAGAGTTGCGGAGACGACCGCGAACGTGCCGGCGAGCGCGACGAAGAAGAGCCCAGCCGTGGCCGCGCTGTATCCCCTGGCGCCGATGAGATACACGGGGAGCAGGCTGAAGAGGATGGCGTTGCCGGCGTAGTACGCCAAGGACGAGACAAGCAGCCCGCGAAAGCCCGGCAGCTGAAACACACCGGTGTCGATGATCGTGTCTCTTCCCTGACGTCGTGCTCGTCGAAACGCCGCGCGGGCCAGGACGACGCCGACGACGGAGAGGCAGACGGCGACCAGCGCGATGCCAGGCAGGTGTTGTGCGAACGAGAGCGCTGAGGTCGTGGCCAACAGGACGATGGTGACCGCTGCGAGACCTGCGCCGTCGATCTCGGCCCTGCGGCTGCCACCCGACTGCGGAAGCTTGGCGATGCCGAGCAGCACGATGGCGATCATGACCGGGATGTTGATCCAGAAGACGGTACGCCAGCCCAGTCCGAACAGATCGAGGTCGATCAGGATTCCACCGATGACCTGCGAGCCTGCGGCGGCGATCCCGCTGACTGCGGAGAACGCCGCGAAGGCGTGCAGGCGTGCCGACTCGGCGAGGTGAACCTGGATGAAGGTGAAAACCTGTGGCATGAGCAGGGCCGGGCCGATCCCTTGCAGGAGTCGGCCGATCACCAGGACCTCAGCGCTCGGAGCGCTGGCGCACACGGCCGAGGCGAGGCCGAAGAACACGCAGCCGGCCAGAAACATCCGTCGATTCCCGAAACGATCGCCGAGGCGTGCGCCGCCGAGCAGGAGAGCTCCGTAACTGACGTTGTAGAGCGCGAGTGCCAGTTGGATGTGGAGCGTGTCCGCTGCGAGGTCAGCGCGGATAGCTGGGGTCGCGATCGTGGCGATGAACACGTCGGCCAGCACCATGAAGACGGCGCCGAGCATCACGGTCAGGGCGGTTCGGGACGACTCGGCTCGCTCATTCACAGTTTGCTTCACGTCAATCAACTGTGCAGACCTCAATAAGCTGGATAAAGAGTCTCTTCCTTCATGACTCTTGAGGAGTGCTACATAGTGCGAGTCGACACCGCGGAGATCGAGTGCTTCTTGACGGTGGCCGGTGAACTGCACTTCGCCCGCGCCGCCGAGCGCCTGGGGCTCACCCCGTCGCGCGTGAGTCAGCTCGTCGCCGGGCTCGAACGCAAACTGGGGACGTCGCTGTTCGACCGCACCACCAGGAGGGTCCGGCTGACGCGCGAGGGCCAGATTCTCGCCGACGCCATCGGCCCCGCGTACGACTCCATCCGGGCAGCGCTGGAACGCACCCGACGGCGAAGCTCCCTACCGCCCGGCACGCTCGTCGTCGGTCAACAAGGTCTCGCCGCAGGTGATGTGACCACCGCGATTCTCACCGAATTCGCCTCGATGATGCCCGACTGGCGGATTCGAGTGGTCGAGTTGGACTTCGCCAACCAGCTCGAGTCCGTCCGTGCCGGAAACGTCGACGTCGCGCTCGCCCGGTTGCCCGTACACGAAGACGACATCGTCGTCGGCCCTGTCGTCGTGCGCGAGCCCCGAGCGCTGGCCGTTCCGGCCGATCATCCCCTCGCAGGCCGAGCGGAAGTGAGCATCGAAGAGATCGGCGACGAATTCGTCTTCGACCTACCCAGCAGCGCGCCGGAGTACTGGCGCGATTTCCACGTTCCCCGTATCACCCCTGGTGGCAAGCCGCTCAAGCGCCGCGAGACGGTGACGAACCCGGTGGAGTTGCTCGCTCTCATCGGTGCCGGGCGCGGCGTCAGCCCGATGGTCGCCAGCATGAACGACTATTACCCGCGACCCGACGTCCGCTACGTGCCGATCACCGACATGGCGCCGTCAGAGGTGGCCGTGATCTGGCTCGGGGAACGCGCCACCCCGCAGACCCTCGCTTTTGCCAGTGCAGCAGCTGTCGTCGCTGGCCACAGGCGTGGCCACGGTGCCGGGTAAGACCCACTGACCCGGTGGGCGTTGACATGGAGAAGTGCCGCGCCTAGCTTTGAGCAATCGATTACTCGGCCCGCTTCCGCCTGAGGTGAGCATGCTCCGACAGCGTCAGTTGCCCCATGCCCGAGCTCGTCACGTCGCCATGCCGTTGGGTGGAATCGGCACCGGCAACGTCGCGATCGCCGCGGACGGCGCACTGCGGCAGTGGCAGTTGCACAACATCGGGAATCACCGCGGTGACCTGCCGGGATCCTTCTTCGCGCTGCGGGTGTGCCGCATCGAGCCGCCGCTGAACGTCGTCAAGGTCCTGCAGGCCCCGCCGGCCGAACCTGGTGTCACGGCGACCCCGCTGATGAACGACGATCACGTGCCCGAGTGGCAGCGCGCCCTGATCGACACGGTCGGCGGCGTCACCTCGACGACGTTCCGGAGTACCTATCCGCTCGCCGAGATCGACTACCACGATGACGACCACCCGGTGCAGGTGCGACTACGCACGCTGACGCCGATGGTCCCGCTCGATGTCGACCGCAGCTCCATCCCCGCAGCGATGTTCACGTTCACCATCACCAACACCGACGAGATCCCGGTGCACGGCTGGCTCGGCGGCACGGCACACAACGCCGTCGGCTACGACGGCGTCACCTCCATCAACGGCGTCCACGCCCGCGGCTACGGCGGCAACACGAACCGGGTTCGACGAGCGGACTCGTGGACCGCGCTGGTGATGGAGAACCACACTCTGGACCCGTTGGCCGCAGGCAACGGACAGATGGTGCTCAGCTGCGACGGGTCCCGCACGAGCGCACTGGCGCAGTGGACCGAGCCGGCGGAGTTCATCGACTTCCTCCAGTCGCGGACGTTGGCCGAGGCCTCGCGGTTGGGTCACGCCGGCCACCTGGCCGACTACCAGGTGAGCGGGCCCGCCCCCACCCACGGGCCCAGTCCCGAGGGCGCGACCTGGAACGGCGGCCTCGCCGCTCCGTTCACCCTGCAACCCGGCGAAAGCGTCGACATCAGGTTCGTCCTGACGTGGCATTTCCCGAACCGCTACGTCAACTTCAGCCAGTTCGGGCCGACGAACCCCCAGTGGGGCCCGACGCGCTTCTGGCTCGGCAACCACTACGCCCAGGTCTACCCGGACGCCATCGCCGTCGCGGACCGCGTGCAGCGTGAGTGGTCGGACCTGGAGAGCGCGTCTCAGTCCTGGACGCAGACGCTGCAGGACAGCGGACTGAACCCGGAGGCCGTCGAGCACCTCGCCGCGCAAGCCTCGATCATTCGCAGCCCGAGCTGCTTCCGAACCGCCGACGGTGCGTTCTTCGGCTTCGAAGGCGTTCAAGGGGTCTCGACGGCGACGCATTCGGGCAACGTCGGTGGCTCGTGTCCGCTGAACTGCACCCACGTGTGGAACTACGAACAGGCGCTGGCTGCGCTCTTCCCGGAGCTCGAGCGAAGCATGCGCGAAACCGAGCTGGGCGTCATGCAGGCACCGAACGGGTCGATCCCGCACCGGGTGATCTCGCCGACGTACCTGCCGCAGCTGTGGGACCAACGCATCGGTGGGCCGGACGAACCGGCGCTCGACGGCATGCTCGGAGTGCTGTTGAAGACCTATCGAGAGGTACGCCGCGGAGCTGGCACCGATTGGTTGCGGCGGTGGTGGCCACACCTCACCCGGCTCCTCGCTCATATCCGCACCGGCTGGGATCCCGACGGCACCGGTGTGCTCCGCGGCATCCAGCCCAGCACCCACGACATCGATCTGCGCGGTGTGAACAGCTTCATGGGGACGCTGTGGCTCGCGGCGCTGCGGGCAACCGAAGAGATGGCACGGCTGCTGTCCGAGCCGGCGCTGGCCGACGAGTTGAACGCGCTGTTCAAGGCCGGCAGCGCAGCGTACGACGAACTGCTGTTCAACGGCGAGTACTACATCCAGGTGCTCGACCCCGACGAGCCGACGGAGTTCCAGTGGGGGCGTGGCTGCCTGTCGGACCAGCTGATCGGGCAGTGGTGGGCGCACCTCCTCGATCTCGGCCACATCCTGCCGGCCGACCACGTCCGCTCCGCGTTGCGTGCGGTCGTGCGACACAACTTGCGGACGGGATTCACCGGCTTCGAGCACATCTACCGGGTCTTCGCCGACGGGGACGACACCGGTCTGCTGATGTGCTCGTGGCCTGACGGCGGCCGTCCGGCCGTGCCGACGCGGTACTGCGACGAAGTCTGGACCGGTGTCGAGTACCAGGTCGCTGCGCACTGTCTGCTGGAAGGACTCGAAGCGGAGAGCTGGCAGATCCTCGACGGCCTGTGGGCCCGATACGACGGTTCGCGCCGGAATCCGTACAACCAGATCGAGTGCGGCGACCACTACGTGCGGGCGATGGCCGGGTGGAGCGTCCTCGAAGCCTGGACGGGACAACGCTTCGACGCCGTCACCGCACAGCTGCAGGTGCGTGAACCGCGACCGGGGGAACGCCTGCCGGTCGTTCTGCCCACGGGTTGGGGTTACGTCGAATCCGGTCCGGACGGGCCGCGCGTGCACTGCGTTCACGGGGAGATCGACGGCATCACCGTATCCGTGCGGTGACGCAGAGGAGGCCGACGATGAATCGCCAGAACTCCAGCGCCACTCAGTGGCCGTTCTCCCGTCGACGAATGCTGCAACTGCTCGGCGGCGCGGCCGCGCTGCCGCTGACCGGAGGGTTGACCGCCTGCGGCGGCGCACCCGGCGCAGCGACCAAAGGATCGGCTGACGCCGGCGCCGTCGAGTTCGTCTATCTCGGCGACGTCAACCACCGCAAGCAGTTCGAGCAGCTGTTCGCCCAGTTCAACGAACAGCACCCCGAGATCGAACTACGCGCCACCGCCAAGTCGGGCTCGTGGGCGGAATTCGCCTACGCCGTGGCGACCCAGATCGCCGGCGGCCGGCCGCCGGACATCGTCCAGATCGCCACCGAGGGACAGCGGCTGTTCTCGTCCAAAGGCGTGCTCGAACCGCTCGACGAGTTCATCGAGAACGACCGGTCCTACGTCGACGAGTACTACGACGACATTCACGAGAACCTGCGCCTGTGGACCCAGAAGTACGGCTCGCCGGACGAGAACACGTACTACATCCCTGGTGGCTACAACCCGATCGTCCAGTTCTGCAACACCGAGCTCCTGGAGAAGGCGGGCGTCGACCTTCCGGAGGAGGGGTGGTCCTGGGACGACTTGATGAGCGCCGGTAAGAAGGTGAAGGCGCAGGGCGCGTATCTCATGACCGTCCAGCACAACTATTGGCACGACGTGCTGCCGTGGCTGACCAACAACGGCACGTCGAGCCTGGACGAGTCGTGGACGACCTCACTCATGAACAGCCCCGAGGCCATCGAAGCCGGTGAGATGGCACGAGCGTTGGTGGCTGAGGGGTACGCCCCCGAACCCGGCGGCAGCTACGACCCCCCGACGCTGATGCAGCGGGGCGAGCTGGCGGCATTCCACGACGGCGCCTTCGGCATCGTGAACGTCGACCGGGTCGGTATGACCGACAAGACCAAAGTCGTGTTCTTCCCGAACAACGGCGTGCACGGCTCACCGGTCGGCTGGGACGCGTGGGACATCACCCGGGAGTCGCCCAACAAGCAGGACGCGTGGACGTTCATCAAGTTCCTCATGTCCGTCGAGGGCTCCTCGTTCTTCGCCGAGACCGGCGGAACCATCGTGCCGGCCAGGCGATCGGTCGCCACCAGCGACGCGTTCCTGGGCAACGCCCCCGAAGGCAGCATCAAGCTCGTCGAGGTCCTCGACGTGGCGACGCCGGTCCCGTCACCCGACAGAGGTCCTGAGATTCAGCACATCGTCGAGGAAGGGTGGCTGCAGGTGATCTCCGGTTACGCCGACGCTCGGACGCAGTTCAACAAGACACACGACAAGATCGGCCCACTGCTGTGACGGCGACGACGCTCGTCCCGGCCTCGCGCGCGTCCGGGACCGAATCCCAGCACCGCGGACGACGACGGCAAGAGTGGCTCGGGTATCTGTTCATCAGCCCCGCGGTCGTGCTGTTCGCCGTCTTCATCGGCGGGCCGTTCGTGTTCGCGATCGCGCTGAGCTTGTTCTCCTGGGACCTGCTGACGCCGGCCGAGTTCGTCGGGCTGGACAATTTCGTCACGCTGTTCCAGGACCCGGTGCTTTTCCAGGCGTTCGGCAACACGTTCATCTTCGCCTTCGCCTCGGTGGTCACGCACATCGTCGGTGGCTTGTTGCTCGCCCTGGGGGTCAACCGGATCGCCAGCCGGGTGGTGTCGTACTTCGTGCGTACGGCGGTGTTCTTCCCGTTCATCATCTCGTGGGCCGCGGTATCGCTGTTGTGGCAGTACCTGCTCGATCCGACGTTCGGCCTGGTCAACCACTATCTCGACCGTCTCGGCATCCAGCCGCCGGACTGGTTTCTGGATCCGAGTTGGGCGCTGCCGGCCATCATCGGCATTGATTTCTGGCACACGCTCGGCTTCACCTTCATCATCATGCTGGCTGGGCTTCAGACGGTGCCCGAGCACCTGACGGAGGCGGCCAAGACCGATGGCGCCAACCGGTGGCAGATCTTCTGGAACGTGACGGTGCCGATGATGTCGCCGACGCTGTTCTTCGCGACCGTCGTGACATTCATCGGCGCGTTCCAGATCTTCGACCCGGTGCAGATCATCACCAACGGTGGGCCGGACGATGCCACGACGACCTTGGTGATGTACATGTACGAACAAGGCTTCCAGGCGTTCCAGATCGGTTACGCCTCGGCCGTGGCGATCATCGTGTTCGTCGTGATCATGCTGGTGACACTGTTGCAATTCTGGACATCCAGGAAGTGGGTGCATCAACAGTGACCGTCGCCGTACAGTCCCCGAAGCGTCGGCGCCGGAAGCTTCGAACCGGGTCGGTGATTCTCGACGTCGCGTTGGCCGGTTTCGGCGTGGTCATGATCGCGCCGCTGGTGTGGTTGCTTTCGACCAGCCTCACCGACCCGGCCGAGGCATTCCAGATCCCGCCCAACTGGGTGCCGGTGAACGCCACGTTCGACAACTTCTCCGGCGTCAACGACCTCGTTCCGTTCGGGCAGATGGCGTTGAACAGTCTCACCGTGTCGGTGATCGCCACCGTCGGATCATTGTTGGTGAGTGCGCTGGCCGCATACGGCTTCTCGCGCTTCTCTTTCCGTGGCCGCAACGGCATTTTCATCATGATGCTCAGCGCGTTGATGGTCCCAGCCCAGCTGCTGATCATCCCGGTGTTCATCTTGATGCGCACGCTCAACTTGGTCGACACGCTGGTTGCGCTGTGGCTGCCGGCATTGATCCACGTGTTCTCCATCTTCTTTCTGCGGCAGTACTTCAACAGCATTCCGCGCGATCTCGACGACGCTGCCAAGATCGACGGCGCCGGGCACGTGTGGATCCTGTTCCGGATGATCGTCCCGTTGTCCGCGCCGGCGATCTCGGCGATGGCGATCCTCGTTTTCGAGGCGTCGTGGAACAACTACTTCGGACCGCTGATCTTCATCAGTACGCCGGAGAACATGACACTTCCGCTCGGCTTGGTGACGTTGCAGGACGCGCAGGGCGGCGTGGCCCCCACGGGGGTGTTCGCCGCGATCACCTTGGTGGTGCTGCCGGTCCTGTTGGTCTTTCTGCTCTTCCAGCGCCAGTTCGTGGCCAGCATCGCGACCGCTGGAATCCGGGGCTGACCGATGCGACCACGGCCCGACACGTCGGTGGCGGCAGCGCAGGGCCGGGAGAACCCTTACCTGCGAACCGCGTTCAGCCAGGCGTGGCCGCAGTTGCCGCTGCTGCTGCTCGGCAGTGCGAGCGTGAGCGTTGCTGTGGTGGTGAGCCTGCTCGCGAGCAGCGTTGCGCCGCCGGTGGGATGGGCGGCCAGTGTTGTCACCGTCGCCCCGTGCCTGATGGCGCTGGTGTGGTGCGGGTGCGTCATCGTGACCGGCGGCGAGGTGTCGATGCGTCACTACGTTGGTGCGCTGCGGCGCCTCTATTGGCGCGCGGTCCGCGTCGCGGCGGTGCCGCTGGTTCTGGCGGTTCTCACCATGATCGCCGTCTTCGGGCACCAGCGCGGTGGTGGAATGTGGCTGCTGCTGCCCGCGGCCGTCGGCGGGACATCGACGGTGCTCGCCTCCGTCGCGGCAGTGGTCATGCTGGCGTTGCG
>NZ_DAHVSH010000122.1:0-68732 GCF_027324685.1 Haloactinopolyspora sp. | reverse complement strand
GCCACCGCGTACCTGTCGGCCTACTGGGTCATGGTGGCCAACGGCTTCCTGCAACAACCCGTCGGGCACACGGTCGAGGACGGTGCCGCTCGCATCGGCGACTTCGCAGCTGTGTTGACCAATCAGCACACCGTCGGCGCGCTGTCGCACCTCGTCCCGGCCTGCCTGCTCACCGCGAGTGTCCTGATGGTCGGCGTGTGCTCGTGGCACTTCCTGCGCCGGACCCCGGAACTGGACTTCTTCCGACGATCGTTGCGCCTGGCCGTGGGCACCGGCTTTATCGCGTCGGTTTTCGTCGTCACGTTCGGCTACGCCCAGTTCGCTTACCTGACCGAGGCCAAGATGACGGCGATCGACGGCCCCGGGCGCCGCGCCGAACTGGCCGCCGAGATGCAGGAGAGATTCGGGCCGGGCGACTGGCTGCCGCCGGAATGGCTGTCGACGCCTTGGCTGATCATGGACCTCAGCGGGCATCTGTTCGTTCTGATCTTCACCGGGTTGCTTTTGTTCCTGATCATGAACGCCTTCGACCGCATCCGCCCGGTTCGCCTGCGGCGTTTCTGGCAGCGCTTCTACGTGTGGATCATCCCGTGGCCGTTCGTCGTGGCGATCTGCGGCTGGCTGCTGCGCGAAGTCGGTCGCCAGCCGTGGATGGTGTACGGCGAACTCACCGTCGCCGACGCCGTGTCACCGCGAAGCGCCGGATCGGTACTGGCCAGCCTGCTGATCTTCGGCACGGTGCTCCTCGTGCTCGCCGGCACGGACTGGTGGCTGATCGCTCGGCTGGCTCGGCGTGGTCCGCACGACATGGCGCTCGGTGCCGACGCGGACACCGTCGATGAAATCGATGACGACGGCGTCTCGGGTGAGCCGCTCACCCTCGTGGGGAAGGGCTGAACGATGCAGACCGTCTGGCTGGTGATGCTCGGGCTGATGCTCACCGGGTGGTCCGTTCTCGACGGCGCCAACCTGGGTCTGGGGATGTCGCTTCGCCGCCCCGGCCGTTCGGAGCGGGAGCGCCGGCTGCTGCTGACCGCGCTCGGTCCGTTCCTGCTGGCCGGAGAGGTCTGGCTGGTGGCCGGCGCGGGCCTGCTCATCGGTGTGTTTCCGGCTTTCGAGAAGGATCTGCTCGCGGCGTGCTACCCGATCGTCGTGGCGCTCGTGGTGTCGTGGGTGCTGCGCGATGCCGGGGTCTGGTTGCGCAGCCGCCGCCCGGGCCGACGGTGGCGCCGCGGCTGGGAGCGCACCGTCGCCGTGGCCAGCGGAGGATTCGCTTTCGCCTGGGGAGTGCTGTTGGCCAGCGTCGCCCAGGGGGTGCCACTGGACGGCGGGGTCGGCCTTGGGACACTGATAGGACCGTACTCACTGCTCTGGGGAGCCGCGATGGTCGCCGTGTTCACGCTGCACGGCGCAGCGTTCACCGCGATGCGCATGCCGCGTGAGCAACGCGGGGGCGCGGTGCGCGCGGCGCGCCGCTGCGGCCCGCTCGCCGCGGGCCTGCTGTTGGCCGGCGGCGTGGCCGTGCCGGTGTTCGGCATCGACCTGCTCCGGCCGGTGCCTGCTGCACTGATCCTCGTCGTGGCGGTCACAGCAGCCGTTGCCGGCCCGCGGCTGCTCGAGCACGGCCGCGACGGGCGGGCGTTCGCCGTCACCGCGGTCGCTGCCGCGGCGCCGTTGCTCGCCGTCGGCTCAGCCATGGCGCCGCTGCTGACGCACGGCACCGCCGGCCCGGACACCCTCGCGCTGCTGGCTCGGGTCACGCTGCCGGTCGTGCCGCTGCTCCTCGCAGCTCAGGCCTGGTTGTGGTGGACGTTCCGGCACCGCGTGGGCCGGGGATCGGCGGTGTTCTTCTGAATCGCCTCGCCCGCCGCCTGATCAGCACGCTTCCGGCCGCGCCGATCGTCGTCACCGCGCTCGCCGCCATGGCGGCGGCCGGCGCGGTGCTCATCGTGGTGCAGGCGCACCTGCTGGCGCGCGCGGTGGCCGACGGCGTGCTGGCCCAGTCGCCCCCGGGCGCACTGCGCGACGTGCTGGTCGCCCTGGCGCTGGTGTTGGCGGCCCGGGCCGCACTGTCGTGGTGCCAGCAGGTCGCAGCCCATCGTGCCGCGGCGTCGGTCAAGGCAGCCTTGCGCCGGCAGATGTTGCGTCGCACTCAGGAACTCGGGCCCGGTTGGCTCGCCGGGCAGCAGACCGGCGGCCTGGCCACCACGCTGGGCCGCGGACTCGACGCACTCGACCCGTACTTCACCGGGTACTTTCCGCAGCTGTTCGTCGCCGCGGTCGTGCCGGTCGCCGTCCTCGTCCAACTCGCCGTCGCCGACATCGCGTCGGCCGTCATCATCTGCCTCACCCTTCCGCTGATCCCGATCTTCGGGATCCTGGTCGGCCTGCAGACGAAGCGGTCGACCCGGCGGCAGTGGCGGGCGCTGGAGCGGCTCGGCGGGCACTTCCTCGACCTCGTGGCCGGCCTACCGACCCTGCGAGCCTTCGGCCGCGCCAGCGCCCAGGCCGAGCTCGTGCGCCGCGGCGCCGACGAGCACCGCAGGGCCACCATGTCCACGCTGCGCATCGCGTTCCTGTCCGCGCTGGTGCTCGAGCTCGTCGCGACGATGTCGGTGGCGTTGGTCGCCGTGCCGGTCGGGTTGCGCCTGCTCGACGGCGACGTCGACCTGTACACCGCCATGCTCGTCCTGCTGCTCGCGCCCGAGGCCTACCTGCCGTGGCGCTCGCTCGGGTCGCAGTTCCACGCCAGCACCGAGGGACTCGCCGTCGCCGAACGCGCCTTCGCGGTGGTGGATTCCGCCGGGGACCGAGGGCCCAGCAGGTCGCTAGGCGGGCTGTCGGTCTCCGTGGCGGAGAAGCATGCCACGGAGCCCTCTTTTACGCCGACTCCGCGAGCTCCCGCCCGATCGAACGACTCCTCCGGTTCCGATTCTGACGGCGGTTCGGGTGCTGTTGCGGTGCGGTTCGAGAACGTGACCGTGCGATATCCAGGGCGCGACCGTCCGGCGCTGGACGACGTGTCGCTGACCATCGACGAAGGTGAGCACGTCGCCCTGGTCGGGCCGAGCGGCGCCGGGAAGTCGACGCTGCTCGGTGTCGTGCTCGGGCTGGTGATCCCCGTCGCCGGGCGGGTGCTCGTCGCCACCGAGGACCAACACGCGCACGGGCCGGTGGATCTCGGGACGACCGACCTCGACGCGTGGCGGCGCCGGGTGGCGTGGGTGCCGCAACGCCCGCACTTGTTCGCCGGCAGTCTCGCCGCCAACATCACGCTCGGTGATCCCGCGGCCACCGACGAGCAGATCACCCGCGCCGCCCGGCTCGCCCACGCGGAGGAGTTCATCGAGACCCTGCCGCAGGGGTACGACACGATGCTGGGGGAGCGCGGCGTCGGCTTGTCGGCCGGCCAGCGTCAGCGCATCGCCCTGGCGCGCGCGTTCCTGCGTGACGCGCCGCTGCTCGTCCTCGACGAGCCGACCGCCGGCCTTGACTCCGGCAGCGAGGCCGCCGTGGTCGAGGCGACGCGGCGGCTGATGGCCGGGCGGACCGTGCTGGTGGTGGCCCACCGACCAGCTGTGGTGGCCGACGCGGACCGGATCCTGCGGCTCGAACGAGGCCGCTTGGTCGAGACGGACCGCGACGCCATGCCCGCGGGGGTGGCGTGATGGCGACGACCGCTTCGGCACCCGACAGGCAGCGTTCCGCGTCCAGCCGCGGCACCACGGCGGCCGGGCACGCCCCGACCCTGCGCGTGCTCGCCCTGCTCCGCGGGCACACGGGCCGGGTGGGCGTCGCGGTCGCCGCCGGGGTGGCGGCCGAACTGGGCGCGTTGGCTCTGATGGCCACGGCCGCATGGCTGATCGCCCGCGCGGCGCAGCAGCCGCCGTTGGCCGCGCTGTCGCTGGCGATCGTGGGGGTACGTGCCTTCGCCACGACACGTGGGGTCTTCCGGTATGCCGAACGGTTGGCCGGACACGATGCCGCCCTACGCGCCCTGGCGGCGCTACGGGCACGGGTCTTCGATGCGCTGGTGCCGCTGGCGCCGTCGGGGTTGCCCGCCTACCGCAGCGCCGACCTGCTCAGCCGCATGGTCTCCGACGTCGAGGCCGTGCAGGACCTCGTCGTCCGGGTGATCGTGCCGGTCGGGACCGCGCTGGTGGTCGCCGGGGTCGCCACCGGGTTCACCGCGGCCGTCCTGCCCGTGGCCGGGGTCGTGCTGGCGGTGGGATTGGCCGTGGCCGTCGCCGGTATCCCGGCAGTGACGACGGCGGCCGCCCGGCGCAACGCACGCAGCCTCGCCCCGGCGCGTGCCGAGCTCGCCGCCCGCAACGCCGACCTGATCGAGGGCAGCGCGGACCTCGCCGTCTTCGGCGCCACTCAGCGCGCGCTCGACGCCGCCGACGTCGCTGCGGACCGCTTGGCCGCGGTCGAGCGGCGAACCGCGTGGACCGGGGCCGCCGGCGGGGCGGCCACGATGCTCGTGCAGGGCGCCACGACCGTAGGCGTCACCGCCGTGGCGCTCGACGCGGCGGCGTCGGGGCAGCTGTCGGCTGTCCTGGTTCCGGTGCTCGCCTTGACCGCACTCGTGTCGTTCGAGCCGGCCATGGCGTTGGTCGGTGCCGCGCAACGGTGGCTCGAGGCACGAGCGGCGATCCGGCGGGTCCTGGCCGTCTTCGACACCGAAGCTCCGGTAGCCGAGCCGCCCCGGCCGCGGCCTGCGCCCGGCCGCGACGTCGAGGTCGACATCCGTGGACTTCGAGTGCGTTATCCGGGGGCTGCGCGCCCCGCGGTCGACGGCGTCGACCTGCACCTGGCCCCGGGGCGGCGAGTCGCCATCGTCGGCGCCAGCGGCTCGGGCAAGAGCACCGTGCTGGCCGCGATGATGCGCTTCATCGAGCCCGAGGCCGGCAGCATCCGCCTCGACGGCTACGACGTCAGCGAGTACGCAGGCGACGACGTCCGGCGGGCCATCACCGGACTCACCCAAGACGCCCACCTGTTCCACACCAGCGTGCGTGAGAATCTGCGCGTCGCCCGGCCCGAGGCGAGTGACGACGACCTGCGTGCGGCTTTGAGCGCGGCGCGGCTACTGGACTGGGTCGACGGGCTGCCGCAGGGGATGGACACCCTCGTCGGCGCGTCCGGAGCCCAGGTCTCCGGCGGGCAGCGCCGGCGGCTTGCGCTGGCGCGTGCGCTGCTGGCCGACCCGCCGGTGCTCCTGCTGGACGAACCCACCGAGGGACTGGAGCCACAGACCGCCGACGAACTGGTCGCCGACCTGCTCACGGCCACCCGTGGACGCACGACCGTCCTGATCACGCACCGGCTGGCTGGACTCGACGCCGTCGACGAGGTGATCGTGCTGCGGACTGGCCAGGTGGTGCAGCGCGGCCGGCACGACGAATTGGTGTCCGTGCCCGGTCCGTACCGCGACCTCTGGTGGGCCGCGGGCTGACCGGCACCGCGGTGCCTACGTCCTGCCGGCGTCGAGCGCTCGCACGAGGTCGCCCCACAGGTCGTCGACGTCCTCGATACCGACGGACAACCGCAGCAGCGACTCGGCCACCGTGACACTCTCGGTGGGCCAGTGCCGGCGCCGTTCCAGGCTCGACTCGACGCCGCCCAGGCTGGTGCTGTGCACCCACAGCCGCACGGCGCCGACGACCCGATCAGCAGCGGCCGCACCACCGGCGACCTCGATCGAGACCATCGTCCCGAACCCGGGATAGCGCACCCGCTCCACGGCTGGATGCCCACGCAGCCGCCGCACCAGCTCGCCCGCGTTCGCCTCGGCGCGGTCGAGGCGGACACCCAGCGTCCGGACACCGCGCAAGGCGAGGTAGGCCTCCATCGGTCCCGGCACCGCGCCGTGCAGCCGCCGCTGCCCGTCCACGCGCTGGAACAACGTGTCGTCGGCGGTGACCACGGCTCCGAGCACGACGTCGGAATGCCCCGCGAGCAGTTTCGTCGCGCTGTGCACCACGACGTCGGCGCCGAGGTCGAGTGGGCGCTGACGCAATGGGGTCGCGAACGTGTTGTCGACGACGGTCACCGCGCCGGCGGCGCGTGCGGCCCGGGCGGCCGCGGCGATGTCGGCGACGTCGAGGTTCGGGTTGGTCGGTGACTCGAGCCAGACCACCGACGCGGACCGTGCGGCCGTGGCGATCGCCTCGGCGTCGGTGACGTCGACCTGGATCATCCGGGCCGCACCGGCCGCCTCGAGTTCACGGATCTGGTCCAGGACGCCGAGATAGGCGTTGTCGGGGGCGACGACGACGGCGTCGTCGCCGGTCAGTACCGACAGCACCGCCGAGCTGGCGGCCAGGCCCGAAGCGAACGCCAGCGCCCGCCCGCCTTCCAGCTCCCCGAGCAACTGCTCGAAGGCCGTCCACGTCGGATTGCCGTACCGCCCGTAGGCCATGGGGCCGCCGGCGTGGTACGTCGAAGCGAAAGTCACCGGTTGGTTGAACGGCGCGTCCGGGACCGGCTCCGGGCGGGCGCCTGCGACCAGCCAGGTCGCCGTACGCACCGCGTCGTGGGACGGAGCAGCCTTGCGTTCGGGTTCATTCATTGTGACCGCCAGTGCCGGAGAGCGTCAGCGACACCGTCGACGTGCGCGTCTCGCCCGCCTCGATGGTGACATGGGTGCCAGTCGTTCGCCGCACACCGGTGACGCCTGCGGCCGGCCAGCTCGTCGCCGGCTCCACGGCCAGCACGTACGCCTCGGAATACCACGGGAATCCGCTGACGCCGCCGGCCTCGAGCCAATACCAGGCATAGGGCATGCGTGCGGCATCCCACGTCAAGTCCGCACGCAGGCCCAGCGAGTCGTTCACCACCGCCGCGTGCCCGTCGGTGAAGTCGGCCAGGAACGCCAGCCTGCTCACGCCGGAGCGTGGCCCGGGCAGCTGCCGCAGGTCCTCACCCGTATCTGGCAGCGTCGGCCATGCGCCGGCGGCGAGATCGGTGGTGTGGACCGTGGCGGCGGCCACCTCGACCCGCGTCTGCGGCCCGACCAGCGGGGCACCGAGGGCCGGGTGCTGGCTCCACATGACGTCGATGGGTACCGCACCGGTGTTGGTCACCGTTTCCGCGACACTCACCGTCGAGCCGTCGACGCTGACGCGCTTGGTGACCGAGAACGGGCTCCGGACGAGGTCAGTGGTCAGCGCCACCGCGGAGTCGCCGTCGGGGCTCCAGTCGTAAGCGGCCAGCCAGGCCTCGCCGTGCATGCCCCACTCGACGCCGTGCTCGCTCGTCGCGTCGCCGCCGTTGGGAAACACCGTCTGCCAGCCGCCGGGGTAGGCCTGCATGAGCTGCGCCTGGCTACTGCCGGCGGTCGAGCACTCGCCGCGGGGGCGTAGTCCCCACCGGGTCTTCCACAACACATCGACGTCGAGCGGGCGCCACCGCAGCGATGTCACGTCGCCGCCCTTGCCGGGCACGACGTCGACGTCCAGAACATCGGAGGCCAGGTGGACGATCTCCCAGTCCCGGTACGTCGTGGTGGTGATGCCTGCCATCGGCCGTCCTTTCGTCGCCGCCGCGGGCTCAGGGCGTCGGGTTGCGCGAATCGTAGTGTAGGAACCGGCGCTGGACGAGGGCGAGGATCACCACGACGCCGATGCAGGCCAGCCCACCGCCCGTGGCCGCCACCGCCTCGCCGGCCAGCTCACCGGCCGAACCGAGCAACAGGTCACCCAGCCGCGGCCCACCGGCCACGACCACGATGAACACGCCCTGCAGCCGGCCGCGCATGGCATCCGGCGTGGCTGCCTGCAGGATCGTCATCCGGAAGATCGAACTGACCTGGTCGGCCGCCCCGGCCAGGACCATGCAGCCCACGGCGGGCCACAGCATCGACGTCGCCGAGCCGTCCGGCCCAGGCCCCGGCGCCATGCCCACCACGACACCGAAGGCCGTGACCGCCACGCCCCAGCCGATGACGGCGATCACGACCGCAAGCCCATGCCGGCGCACGTGGCCGAGCGGCCCGGAGAACACGCCGGCCGCCACGGACCCGCAGGCGATGCCGGCCATGAGGATGCCGACCGTGGAGGGGCCACCCCCCAAGGCCACGGCCGCGATCGCCGGGAACAACACCCGAGGCATGGCCAGCACCATGGCCGCGATGTCGACCAGGAACGTCATGCGGACGTTCGGGCGGGTGCGCAGGAACGCCAGCCCTTCCAGGACCGAGCGCAGCCCGGGCTTGGCCACGGCGCCCTCAGGCGGCAGCGACGGCAGCGAGAACAACGTCGTCAACGCCACCACCAGCAAGCCGACCTCGATGCTGTAGGTCCAGCCGTAGCCGACGTTGTCGATGAGCACCCCGGCGAGCAGGGGACCCACGGTCAAGCCGACGTTCATCGACAACCCGTTGAGCGCGTTGGCCGCCGGCAGCAGGCGCAGCGGTATGAGCCGCGGCACGATGGCCGTGCGGGCCGGGTTGTTGATGCCGTACAGGCCGTTCTGGACCGCGACCAGGGCGTAAAGCAGCCACACCTGTTCCAGCTGCAGCCACGCCTGCCCGGCGAAGGCCGCGGCCACCAGGAGCAGCCCGGACGACGTGGCGAGCACGATCGTGCGCCGGTCGTGGGCATCGACCAGCGACCCGCCGTACAGCCCGAGGGCGATCAGCGGCACCAGAGCGAACAGCCCGACCAGGCCGACGTTGAACGTCGAGCCCGTCAGGTCGTAGATCTGCAGCCCGACGGCGACGGTGGTGAGGTGTGTGCCGATGCCGGACAACGACATCCCGGTCCACAGGCGACGGTAAGGACCGCTGATGCGCAGGGGGGTCAGGTCCAACAGGAGACGACGCACTCGGTGCATCGTGCCACGCGCGGCTGAGCACCTGGCATCGGCGGGTCGGTTCGGCGCTTCGATAGCGTGGCCGGGTGAGCACTGCAGATTGGGGCGTCGTCGACGACGAGATCGTCGGCCGGTTGCGTGACATCGTCGGGCCCGAGCACGTCAAGGTGGATGACGGCGCCGTGGCGGCGTTCGCGCGCGATGCGACCCCGTTGTACGCCGCGCGTCCCGACGTCGTGGTCATGCCCGGGTCGGCCGCGGAGGTCGCCGAGATCCTGCGGCTGGCGACGCGGGCGCGGGTGCCGGTCGTGCCGCGCGGAGCCGGGTCGAATTTGGCCGCCGGTACGCTGGCCGAGGCCGGCGGGATCGTGCTCGTGCTGACCCGGATGGACCGGATAGTCGAGGTGAACGCCGACGAGTTGCTCGCCGTCGTGCAGACCGGCGTGACGACGGCGGAGCTGGCCGCAGCCGCGGCAGCCGATGGCCTGCTCTACGTCCCCGACCCCGGCAGCAAGACCGTCTCGACCGTGGGCGGCAACGTGGCCACGTGCGCGGGCGGGTTGCGCGGGCTGAAGTACGGCGTGACGCGCAACTACGTGCTCGGTCTCGAGGCAGTGTTGCCCACCGGCGAGATCATCCGCACTGGCGGGCGGTTGTGGAAGGACGTCGCCGGCTACGACCTCACGCGGCTGCTCACCGGCTCAGAAGGCACGCTCGCGGTGATCACCGAGGTGACCGTGGCGCTGGTGCCGATGCCGGCCACGTCGAGAACCGGGGTGGCGTATTTCGACTCGCTGGCCACGGCCGGGCGGGCGGTCGCGCAGGTGATCGCCGACGGCGTCGTGCCGGCGACGCTGGAGTTCCTCGACAACAAGTGCATCAACGCTGTTGAAGACTTCGCCGGGCTCGGCTTGGACCGCACCGCCGGCGCGTTGCTGCTGTTCGGCGACGACGGCGCCCCCGACGTGGTGGAGCAGAACCTCGAGCGGATGGCGCGCACGTGTGAGAAACAGGGCGCCAGCGGTGTGACCATGGCCCGCGAAGTCGCCGAGTCCGAGGCCCTGCTGGCTGCGCGGCGGTGTGCGCTGCCTGCGCTGGCGCGGCTCGCCCCGGTCACGGTGCTCGAGGACGTCGGCGTGCCGCGGCCGCGGATCGCCGACATGGTGGCGCGCATCGACGACATCGCCGAGCGTCACGGCATCAGCGTCGCGACCTTCGGGCACGCCGGTGACGGCAACCTGCACCCCACGGCGGTGCTGGACCCGTCCGACGGCGACGCCGCGGAGCGGACCAAAGCCGCCATCGGCGAGATCTTCTCCGCGGCGATCGAGCTCGGCGGCACCATCACCGGTGAGCACGGCGTGGGAGCCGCGAAGCTGCCGTGGCTGCAGGACCGTCTCGGCGCTGAGCAGATGGCGCTGTTGTCGCGCATCAAGACCGCCTTCGACCCGGCGGGAATCCTCAACCCGGGCAAGACCGGGTCACAAGAGCTCTGAGGCGCGAGTGCGAGAGGGAGATGAAGACGTGAGCGAGCTGCCGATCGTGCCGCAGGTGCCGCGTCCGGTCGATGCCGGCGACCACGGTGTCCACCGCCGGGGCATCTTCGATCCCGAGCTGCTGGACCGGTGCATCTCGTGCGGGTTCTGCCTGCCGGTGTGCCCGACCTACGCCCTGGACAAGGACGAGCAGTCCTCGCCGCGCGGGCGGATCACTCTCATGCGGGCCCTGGAGTCCGGCCGTCTCGAGCCCGACGACCCGACCTTGCAGCACGAGGCGTCGTACTGCCTGGGCTGTCGTGCCTGTGAGACGGTGTGCCCGGCGGGCGTGGAGTACGGCCCGATGCTCGAACAATGGCGCGATCACCAGTGGCGTGCCGGGCACGGTCCCGCCCTGGCGCGGTGGCTGCGCTGGGCGGTGGCGAGACGGCGGATGCTGCAGTTGTCCGGTCTGGTCCGGCGGTTCGCACGCACCCGTGGGCCGGTGCGCGACGACGTTGCCCACGTCATGCTCGGCTGTGCCGAGCGTGCGCTGTTCCCGGCAGTGAGCCAGGCGGCCCGGGCGCTGGTGCCAGGAGCCGATGCGCCGGCCGACCAAGGCTGCTGTGGCGCCCTGCACGCCCACAACGGCGACTCGGCCGGGGGCCGCGAGATGGCGTTACGCCTCGGGCGTGACCTTCCGGGCACGATCGTGACGACCTCCGGCGGATGCGCGGCGCACGTGGCCGAGCATCTGGGCCGCGACCGGCTGGTCGAGATCAGCGATTACCTCGTTCGAACCGGATGGAAGCCCGCGGGCCGGCTGATGACGAGGGGTGCGGATGGCCGCCCCCGGCCGATCCGGGTGACCCTGCAGGACTCGTGCCACCTGCGTAACGGCCTCGGCGTGCACCGGCAGCCGCGCGAACTGCTCGAACAGATCGCGGAGTACGTGGAACTGCCGTCGGCGGCGTCGTGCTGCGGGGCGGCCGGGTCGTACTCCATCCTCCGCCCGCGAGACTCCAAACGGGTCCTGGCGCCCAAGCTCGACGAGATCATGGCCGCCGAGGTCGACTACGTGGTTGCTGTGAACCCTGGTTGTCTGCTGCAGCTCAAGCAGGGACTGCTCCCGCGTCGCGCTCGAGGTGCCAAGGTCAAGGCCGTGCACCTGGTCGAACTGCTCGTGCGCGCCGGCTCGCGCGCCGAGTGACCTCGTTCAGTGATTCGTTCGGTGGTTCGTTGGGTGGTGCCGATGGTTGGTTGGTTTCAGGCGCTATAGCGCCCAAAACCAACCAACCATGAGTCGTAGCGGGGAGTGCGTGGGTCCGCTGGGACCGGGTCGTGTAGGTGTCAGGGGCCGGGCGCTGCAGCCGTGGCCGGTCGTGATGATCGTCGTGGTGGGGAGTGCTGATCTGGGCGGTCGTGATGATCGTCGTGGTGGAAAATGCCGCCATAGCCCGGACTTTTGCGCACGACGATCTTCACGACGCGGGGGATCGGCTGTGGGGCGCACGACGATCTTCACGACCCGGGTCGGCGGCCCGATTTTCGTTGCTGGACCGTCACGCCCACAGCCGGCACTGGACCAGCGCGCCCCAAAGCCGGCACGGGCGAGAACGCACATCGGCCCCGGTCCCGCGTGGTGCGGGGGCCGGGGCCGATGTCAGTTGGTGCTCAGCGGCTCACCTGAGGGTGATTCAGGCGGCGCTGCCCTTGCTACGGGCGCGGATGGCCACAGCGGCGCCACCAGCCAGGAGCAGGGCGATGCCGACGTAGATCATCCAGGTGTTGGACGAACCGGTGTCCGGCAGGTCCTCGTCGTCGCCGTCCTCGTCGCCACCGTTGTCACCGCCGCCGCTGGCGACCGTGAACGACGAGCTCGCCTCCGAGTCGGACAGCTGCGGGTCGCCACCGTCGAGCGTGGCCGTGGCGGTGACGGTGTAGTCGCCGTCCTCCAGGGCCTCGTCCGGGGTGAACGTCCAGTTGCCGTCGTCGTCGATGTCGAACTCACCGGCCCACGCCGCGGCGTCGTCGTCCGAGTCGTCCTGGAGACGAAGCCCCTCGTCGGCGCTGTCCGCACCGGCCGGAACGAGCAGCAGCTCGACCGAGGCGCCGGCGAAGGAGGTGCCTTCGAAGGTGACGTCACCGGAGACGGTCGAGCCGTCCTCGGGAACGGAGATCGTCACGTCGTCGGCCTCGATGCCGAGGTCGGCAACGGTGGCCTTCTGCGTGTCGTCCTCGAACTGCTGCGTGATGACGGCGTCGAAGCGAACGCCCACCGGCAGGTCGGAGTCCGGCGTGATGGTCCAGGTGCCGTCCTCGGCGACCTCGGCCTCACCGTAGGTCTTGTCGCCGACGGTCAGCGTGACCGTGGCGCCGGGCTCGCCGGTGCCGGAGAAGTCCGGACGGGCGTTACCGGTGGTCTGGCCGTCAGTGGGGGAGTCGACGACCAGCTCGGTGACCTGGGCCTCTTCGCTGACCACGAACGAACCGCTGTCGGAGTCGGCGGACGTGGTCGCCTGCGAGGCGCCCCGGGCGGTGTGCGACGCCGTGGCGGTGTAGGTGTACTCACCCGGCTCCAGAGCCTCGGTGACCTCGGCGCTGAACGAGCCGTCAGCGGCGACCGTGCCCTCGACCGTCGGGCCACCGTCGATCTCGATGGTGACCGTGGCGCCCTGACCAGCCTGGACGGTGCCCTCGAGCGTCGGGGTCTGGCCCACCGTGGCGCCCTCTTCGGGGGAGCGGACGGTCGGCGTACCGACGTGAATCGAGAGGTTGAAGTCGTCACCGAACAGCGTCTCGGCGTTCGCCGAGCCGCTGGTGACCGCGAAACCACCGCCGGTGTTGACCGAGGGGTCCCAGTTGGACGAGCCGCAGGTGTCGTTGCTCGCAGCGTTGGAGAACGAGTTCACACCCAGGGCGTAGTTACCCGAGACGATCGAGCCACCGCTGTCGCCAGAGAGCATGCAGGCGTTGAAGATGAACGCGGTGACCGCCGCGGTCTCGCCGTCGCCGACGTTGATCTCGACGGTCTCTTCGGCGGACAGGATCTCACCGCAGGTCCAGCCGGACGTGGCGCCGGACTTGCAGGCGGGCTGGCCGACGATGGCGTCGGTGGAGTCGTAGACGTTGACCGACTCGCCGTCGTCCGGCGCGCCGGTGCCGCCGCCCCAGTACGCCACCTGCGGCGGCTGGGTCCAGCCGCCCTCGGTGACGTGCACCAGGCCACCGTCGTTACCGTCGCCCAGGAGCATGGCGCCGTTCTCGCCCAGCGGGCGGTCGGTGATCTCCGGGCCGGCCCAGTTCTGGTCGTCGAACAGCGGGCTGTCGACGTCGAGGTGGAACCACGGGTGGCCCTCCTCGTAGTCCGAGCCGCAGTGACCGGCGGTGTAGAACAGCGGCGAGCCGTCCGCGCCGGTGCCGTTGAAGCCAGCCGAGCAGCGGTTGGCGTACATCGGGTTCTCGATGTCGTCGAGGGTGGCGTAGCCGTAGCCGCCCTTGAAGTCGTCCTTGAACTCGTACTCCTGCGAGTCCAGGTCGGGGAGGTCCAGTTCGGGGACACCGACCTCGGCGGTCGCGCCGGTCGACTCCACGAGCGGGATGTCAGCCTCGGCCTCGACGTAGACCGTGAGTTCCTGGCCGGACATCACCGAGCCGTTGATCGACACGCCAGCGGCCTCGAGTTCAGCCACGACCTCGGTGGCCGACTTGGCAGCGGCGGCGTTGGCGAGGTATTCGGCGGCGGAGAGGCCGAGGTCGCGCTTGACGGCTTCGACCAGGCCGGAGGGGAGTTCCTCGGCCTGGGAGGCGAACGCGTCGGCTGCGTACGTTTGCAGGGTCTGGGTGATCGACTCTTCCGCGGTCGCGGTCGACGTGGCGGCGATCATGCCCACGCACGCGACTGCCGAAGAGGTCAGTACACCCGTGACCCGTGCAACGCCGCGACGGCGCAGCAGGGCTGTGCTCACGTTTACTCCAAGAAAAATGTCATCGACATGGAATGACTCCGGTTCCCCGGACGTCGATCGAGCTGACCCCGAGGGCCGGAACCGTGAGTCACCCTACAGCACCGTTCGCGCGAATATACAAGTACTCGCCGCCCATTGGGCGGAATGTCGACCTCGTACTGGATGTCCGCATTCGACCGCATGTGAGAGATATCACAAAGCAACGAGAACTTGCAGGTGAAAGTTATTGACAGGGAATCAACACGAGCTCGACTTGTTGTCGCGTCAGCGAATTATCCAGAAGTGCGGCGACGTCGCCATGCGGTGCCCGCCACAACCGCCGCGGCGATGAGCAGCACTGCCACGCCCCAGGCCCACAGCAGCGAGGACGTAGCCGAACCGGTGCCCGTCACGCTGTCGCGCCCGGCGAAGCCCTTCAACGTCCCGCCCGAGCGAGTCGTCCCCACGCGCTGATCGACGGCGAACGACACCGCGGCGGACGGCTCGGACCTCAGGCCGTCGACGGACTGGGTGGCCACGACCGTCTGTGAACCGTCCGGCATGGGGCCGGCCAGTTCGACTGCCCAGGCGCCGTCGTCACCGGCCCGAACTCGCGCGTCGCCGCCGTCGGCCTCCGCGGCAGTCTCGTCGCTGGGGTTCAGGTGCAGCGAAACCGTCGCGCCGGGTGCGGCCAGACCACTGATGCGGTGGGTGGCGTCGAGCGCTTCACCGGGACGCGGGCTGGTGATGACCGGAGCGCCTGGCTTGAGCCCGACCTGGCGAACGGTGACCGAACTGGACTCCTCGTCGACTTGCTGTGTCAGCACGACGTCGAAGCGCCCGGCGGCCAGGTGGCTCTCCGGCGTGATCGCCCACGAGCCGTCCTTCGACACCGTCGTGGTGGCACGTACGTCGGAACCGACCCGCAGCTCGACCGTGGCGCCGGGTTGGCCGGTGCCGGTGAAGGTAGGCCGCTTGGTCGTGGTGGTGTCGCCCGCGCGGGGCCAGGTGGGATTCAAGCTGGCCACGGGGGCGACGGTGAACGTACCGGTCACCGTGTCGCCGGTGGCGGCGGTGTCGCTGGTTACGGCGGTGTGCGAGGCGGTGGCCTCGAAGCTGTGTGAACCCGGCTCCAGCGGCTCGGTGACCGGGACGGACCAGCGGCCTTCCGGCCCGACCGTGGTCTCGAGCGGGGCTGCCCCGTCGATCGAGATCTCGACGGTGGCGCCGGCCGCTGCGGCGACCGTGCCGGACATCGTCGGCGTGGCTCCTACGGTCGCCTGGTCATCGGGAGACGTGATCGTGGGCGCACCGACGTGGACCAGCAGGTCCCACTCGTCACCGTAGAGCTTCTCGATGGAGTCGGTGCCACCGGAGACGGCGTAGCCCAGGCTGACATCGGTGCCGGTACTGGCCGGGGACACCGCGCCGGTCGAGCAGTCGGCGGATTGCCAGGTGGAACCGGAGTTGATGCCGAGTGCGTACGGTCCGGTCATGATGGCGCCGCCGCTGTCGCCGGGAAGCACACACGCGTCGAACAGGAAGCCCGTCACGTCGCTGCCGCTGACCTTCGCGCTGGTGTTGGCGGCCAGCACGTGCCCGCACGTCCAACCGGAGGTCGTGCCGGACGAACAGGCGACGGCTCCGGCGATCGGATCGATGGAGTCCAGAACCTGAACCCCGGCGGCGTCGCCGGAGGCCGCCGGTGAGGTGACCTCGGGGCGTACGTCCCAGTCCTCGGCTGTGACGTCGATCAGCCCGGCGTCTTTGCCGTCACCGAAAGCGAAGGAGTCGGTGACGAACTCGCCGACCGGGTCGCCGATGTGCTCGGCCCAGGTGTCGCCGAGCTCTGGCGAAGTGACCACGGCCTGCGGCAAGTCCAAGGCGCGCACGGGGGAGGTGAACAGTCCGTCCTCGGCCGAGCCGCAATGCCCGGCGGTGAGGATCCGAGTCGCTCCGTCCGCGCTGGTGCCGGCGAACCCGGTCGAGCAGCGGTAGTCCATCAGCAGGTCGCTGACCGCGAAGCCGTCGCCGCCGCGCCAGCTGGACTGCGCGGTCAGGCCCGAACGACCAACGGGCTCGCCCTCCAGGTCGGCATCGATCGGCACGACCCGTCCGGCCTCACGATCGATGTAGGCGAGCTTGTCCTGCGCCTGAGCGGCGGCGAGCGCGTCGGTCAGGCCGTCACCCACGTGGACCTCGGCGCCTGCAGCACGGGCGGCGGTGGCATCGGCCTGGGTGTCCACGGCGACGTGCAAGTCGTCTTCGACGAGCCACGCTGACCGTACGGCCGAGCCCAGAGAATCGACGACGGCCGCAGCCCGGTGTGCGGTGGCGGCCCGGGCCAAGTACTCCTGTGCCGACAGGCCCAGGTCGCGGCGGACCGCGGCGACGAGATCCTCGGGCAACAGGCCGGCCCGGTCGACGAAGTCGTCAGGCGAAAAGTCCTGCATCTGCACGGCCGGTGTCTCAGCCGGCTCAGCGGCGGTCGCGCTGTCTGCGGAGTGAACACCGGCGACCGTGAAAGCGCTGGTCAGAAGCGAGATGAGCGAAACGCGGGCGAGGCGGGCGTGAGCGCGATGCCCGTACGATGAACCGCTCACGGGGCGTCTCCTGTTTCCTCTCGGCCGGGTCACACGCAGTCGGCACGGTAGTCGATGTTTCCTCGACGACGGTACCGAGGGCGCGCGCAGACGGTACAGGGTTGTGCCGAAGCTCACCCATATGGCCGGTGGGGTGTCGTCCGTGTGTGAGCTCACCCGAGCGCCGGGCGACGCGGCGGCACCGGCTGCGGAGCGCGCTCCGGGTCGAGATGCGGCAGCAGGCGGTCGAGCCAGCGGGGCAGCCACCAGCAACGCCGGCCGAGAATGAACATCGCGCTCGGCACGACGAGCAACCGGATGATCGTCGCGTCGATCAGCACGCTGATCCCGAGGCCGAGCGCGAGGATCTTGATGACCGCCACGTCGGAGACCAGGAAGGCGAAGAACACGCTCATCATGATCAGCGCGGCCGAGGAGATGACGCGGGCGGTGACAGCGATCCCGGTGGCCACGCTCTCCTGGGTGTCTCCGGTGGCGGTCCAGGCCTCACGGATCCGCGACAGCAGGAACACTTCGTAGTCCATCGACAGGCCGAACACGATCGCGAACATGATCACGGGCACGTACGACTCGATCGGGACGGTCTCGTCCAGCCCCAGCAGGTTGCTGCCCCAACCCCACTGGAACACCGCGACGATCACGCCGTAGGCGGCCGTGATGGACAACAGGTTGAGAATGGCGGCCTTGAGCGCCAGGACCGGGCTTCGGAACGTCACGAGGAGCAGGAGGAAGGCCGCGGTGACGACGACGCCGATGACCTGTGGCAGCCGTTCGGAGACGATGTCGCGGAAGTCCAGCGCCGTTGCCATGGCGCCGGTGACATACGAGGTCGCTCCGGAGCCGGACAGCACAGTGGGCAGCGTGTCGTCGCGGAGCCGGTTCAGCAGGTCGTCGGTCGCCGCTGCCTGCGGGCGTGAGCTCGGCGTCACCGTGGACACCAGTACGGCACCGTCCTGACTGGGCACGGCGGGTGTGGCGGATGCGACGCCCGTGGTGTTCTCGAGTGCGCGGTGCACATCGGTGGACAGCTCGTGGGTCTGGTCCTGGGTGGCCGACGAGGACGGCTGGACCACGACGGTGAACTGGCCGTTGGTGCCCACGCCGAAACCGGAGGTGATGTCGTCGTAGGCGGAGCGGGTCGTCGTGCCGCGCGCGCTCGCGCCGTCGTCGATGTGCCCGAGTTCCATCCAGAACACCGGCACGGCCAACAAGCCGGCCACCGCAACCCCGGCGGCGAGGAACCGCCAGGGGTGACGGGCCAGCAGGTCCGCGTACCGGCGCCACGTGTCCGACGAGGTGTCCGTGGAGTGTTCGGCGACCGGCTCGCGAACCCGCCATCGGTCGATGCGGCGCCCGATCAGCCCCAACAACGCTGGAGCCACGGTGATGGCGGTGATCACCGCGACGGCGACGCCCAGAGCCGCGGCGAGGCCGAGCTTGCCGATGAACGTGATGCCGACCGTGTACAGCCCCATCAGGGCGATGATCACGGTGCACGCTGCGATGATGACCGATCGCCCGCTGGTCGACACGGTGCGGCCCGCGGCGTCGACCCGGTCCACGCCTTCGAGCATCAGCTGGCGGAAGCGAGTGGTGATGAACAGCGCGTAGTCGATCCCGACGCCCAGGCCGATCATGACGGCGATGGTGGTGGCGGTGGTGCCGAAGGTGACCTGGGTGGCCAGCAGACCCAGCAGGCCGAGCCCGGTGACGACCCCGAGCCCCGAGGTGACGATGGGCAGCCCGGCGGCCAGGACGCTGCCGAAGGCGGCGAGCAGGACCAGCACCGCGACGCCGATACCGATCAGCTCCGAGCGGCGGTCGTCCGGTGCCGGTTCGGCCGCCTGCCCCAGCGAGCCGGTGTAGTTGACGTCCACATCTGCGGCCCGCGCAGGCTGTACCGCGTCGTCGATGTCGTCGACGAAGGTCTCGCCCAGCGAGCCTGGATTGTGGTCGAACTGGACGGTGGAGTAGGCGACGCGACCGTTGCTCGACGTCGTGGCGTCGGACAGGGGGTCGGAGGCTGTGATGACGTGATCGACGGCGTCGAGGTTCTTGACGGCCTGCTCTATCGCATCGTGATGCGAGCTCAGTTGCCCGGAGTCGACGGCGAAGACGATCCAGGCCGAATTTCCGCTACGGATGACGTCGTGCTGTTCGAGCAACGTGGTGCCCTCGGCAGACTCGGTGCCGGTGAGGTCGAAATCGTCGCTGTAGGTGCCACCGGCGATCTGGTTGGCGACAGTGACACCGATCATGATCAGCACGGCGACCACGATCACTGGCCAAGGATGCGCGGCACATCTGCGTCCGATGCGTTCGAGTAGCGCGGGCCGTGGGTCCGACGTAGGCGTCGGCGTGGGTCCGTTGCCCTCGGTCGACATCGTGTGAGCGTCGCAGTGCAGACACCGTGGGCACAGGGCCGAAGGTCCCAGCGGCTGGAGCGCCGGGGGTGACGGCAACCGGATGGAGATCAAACCGCGAAAGGATGCAGGTTCGAACACGGCCTAGCTGGTGCCCTCGGCAGGATTCGAACCTGCGACTTTCTGCTCCGGAGGCAGACGCTCTATCCCCTGAGCTACGAGGGCTCGGGCTGGAAAAGGCTACCAGCATGCCCGCGCGCCGGGCGAACCAGCCGGCAGCTACCGGCTCGCCTCGGACGTCGGCGATGTGGCGGGCTCAGGGCAGCGAGTCGGGCAGTCCGAACGGCTGGAAGTGCTCGGCGCCGATGAACGAGGTGATGGCGGCGATCCGGTCGCCGCGCAGGGTCAGCACGTTGATCGACCACGCGCGGTGCAGGCCGGTGGGGTCGTCCCAGAGGTAGGCCCCGATAGCTGGCTGGCCGTTCGCGCTGGTCGCTCGATGCCGCCACGAGCCGCAGCTGGTCAGTGGTACGCGAACGGCGAACTCGGTGACCGTGTCCAGCCCGTGGTACCAGTGCGGCAGCGGAGGCATCGACCACGTGACGTCGTCGGTGAGCATCGCCACCAGCAGGTCCGCGTCGCCGTGTTCCAGCGCTGTCATGTAACCGGTGACGATCCGGCGCACCCGTTGGTCGTCGATCTCGCGCAAGGTCTGCTGCTGCGTGGCCTGCGGGATCCGGTCGGACACGATGCGGCGGGCTCGTTGTAGCGCGCTGTTGATCGAGGCGACGGTGGTGTCCATCATGGCGGCGATCTCGGCGGCAGTGAAGCCGAGAACCTCGAACAGCAGCAATGCCGCACGCTGGTTGCCGGGCAGATGCTGGAGCGCGGCGACGAAGGCGACCTCGACGGCTTCGCGTTGCTCGTATCGCGCGCCGGGACTGGCGGGACTGTCGGTGAGCCCTGCGTCGGGGTACGGGCTCAGCCAGGCGACATCGTTCGACGGCACGTCATGGACGACGACGTGACTGCTTGCCGGGCCGAGGTCCATGGGCACTGCGTGCCGTTCTCGGCTCTTGAGGAGGTCGAGGCAGGTCCGGGTCGCCACCGTGTACAACCACGAGCGCAGCGAACTGCGTCCCTCGAACCGGCCAAGGCCCTGCCAAGCCCGCAGCAAGGCGTCTTGGAGCGCGTCGTCAGCGTCGTGGGTCGAGCCGAGCATGCGGTAGCAGTGCGCGTGCAGCTCCGCCCGTAACGGCGCGACCAGCCGATTGAAGGCGGCGTCGTCGCCGGCGCGCGCCCGGGCCAGCTCGCCAGCCTGTTCGCCCTGGCCGCGAGCCGCAGAAGAAATTCTGCCCACAACCGATGATTCTGCCGCACCACCGGAGTCTTCATTGCGGACAGAACCCACCGATGCTCCCGAGGAGACTCCCATGAACCAGACGTCCGCCGTTCCCGTCGTCGCCTCTATTCTCGAGGTTCCGGGCGCGCGGCTGCACTACGAGCTGCGCGGCACCGGTCCGCTGGTGCTGCTGGTCGGAGCGCCGATGCACGCCGCGCAGTTCGCGCCCCTGGCCGACCTCCTCGCCGTCGACCACATGGTTCTCACGACCGATCCGCGTGGGGTGAATCGCAGTCTCGTCGAAGACCCGGACGCCGACTCAACGCCACAGATGCGCGCCGACGACCTGGCTCGTCTCATCGCCCACGTTGGTGCCGGGCGCGCGGCGGTGTTCGGCTCCAGCGGCGGCGCGGTGAGCGCGCTGGCATTGGCCCAGGCCCACCCCGAGCACGTGCACACCGTCGTCGCGCACGAGCCGCCGCTGATCGAGCTGCTCGACGATCGCGAACGGCGGCGGGAACTGACCGAGGATTACGTCGCCACCTACCTGTCCGGCGACGTGGTGGGGGCGTGGCGGAAGTTCCTGGCTCACGCCAACATCGACCTACCCGACGAGGCGTTCGAGCAGATGTTCGCCGAGCAACGCGATCCGCAACAGGTGGCCGACGAGCACTTCTGGTTCGCGCACGAACTGCGTCCGTCGGCCTATTGGCGCCCGGACGTCGCGGCCTTGCGGGCCGGACCGACGCGGATCGTCGTCGGTATCGGAGCGGACTCGACGGGGGAGGTGTGCGACCTGACTGCTACCGCCCTGGCTGGCGCTCTGGGTATCGAGCCCACCATGTTCCCCGGCGGGCACATCGCTTTCGTCGACGATCCCGCCGGATTCGTCCCCCGGCTGCGCGCGGTACTGGATAGCTGACGCAGGAACGTGCCGGCGGGCCCGGCTTACTGGACGGTCAGGATGCGCGGGCCGTCCTCGGTGATGGCGACGGTGTGCTCGACGTGGGCGGAGCGGCTGCCGTCGGTGGTGCACAGCGACCAGCCGTCGTCGGCCATCCGGTAGTCGTCTCGCCCGCCGGCCATCAGGCTCGGTTCGATGGCGATGACCAGGCCAGGGGTAAGCTTCAGCCCACGCCCGGGCACGCCCTCGTTGGGGACGAAGGGCTCCTCGTGCATGGCGCGCCCGATGCCGTGCCCGCCGAAGTCGTTCTGCATGCCGTAGCCGGCTGCCCGGCCCACCGTGGACATCGCGTGCGCGATGTCGCCCATCCGGGCGCCTGGCCGGGCGGCTTCGATTCCGGCGGCCAGGCACCGTTCGGTGGCCTCGATGAGCGCCAGGTCCTCCGGCTTCGGCTCGCCGACGACGAAACTGACCGCAGCGTCGGCATGCCACCCGTCGACGTAGGCGCCGCAGTCGACGCTGAGCAGGTCACCGTCGCGGAGGCGATAGTCGGTGGGCAGGCCGTGGAGCATGACCTCGTTGACCGAGGTGCAGATGACCCCTGGGAACGGTGTCGCGCCGAATCGGGGGTGGTAGCCGAGGAAGGACGAGCCGGCACCGGCGCTGTCGATGACCTTGCGCGCAACCTCGTCGAGCTCGCGCAGTGTGACGCCGGCGACCGCGTGTGCCTTGACTTCGGCGTGCACCGTCGCGACGACGCGCCCGGCCGCGCGGATCATCTCGATCTCGGCAGGTGACTTGAGTTCGATCACGTTGGATTCCCAGGAGTAGCAGACGATAACTATACCGGTATTAGTATCACATCCATGGTACGAGTTCCGTTGACGATCTCCGAACGCGAACGCGGTGAGCGGCTGGGCAGCGTGCTGCGCCGGGCACGCGGTTCGCGCAGCATCGTGGACGTGGCGACCGAGGCCGGCATCTCGCCGGAGACCCTGCGCAAGATCGAGCGTGGGCGCATCCCGACCCCCGCATTCTTCACTGTCGTCGCGGTCGCGGACATCCTCGGCATGTCTGTGGACGCCTTGCTGGCCGAGGTTGCTCAGGTTCCGGACGCACGTCACGACGGCGAGCAGGTCGTAGCTACGCTGGCCCGGTGACCCCCGAGCAACTGTCCACCGCCGTGCGCGACGTCCTCGCGGCGGCTGTCGAGGCCGGCGACGTCTCCCTGCCCGACGGCGTGCCCGCCACCGTCGTCATCGAGCGCCCGCGCAACCGCGATCACGGCGACTACGCCACCAACGTCGCCATGCAGCTGGCCAAGAAGGCCGGCACGAATCCGCGTGCGCTGGCCGAGCTCCTCGCCGTCCGGCTGCGTGAGAGTGACGGCATCGAAGCCGTCGACGTCGCCGGTCCGGGGTTCCTCAACTTCCGGGTCGCCGCGGCCACCCAGGGTGAGCTCGCCCGCACCATCGTCGAGGCCGCGGCGTCGTACGGCCGCAGCGACGTGCTCGCCGGAACTCGCGTGAACGTCGAGTTCATCTCCGCCAACCCCACTGGTCCGTTGCACCTGGGGCATGTCCGGTGGGCGGCGGTCGGCGACGCCATGGCCCGCGTCATCGACGCGGCTGGGGCCGAGGTCACGCGCGAGTTCTACATCAACGACCGCGGCGGACAGATGGACAAGTTCGGCATGTCCATCATGGCCCGCGCCCACGGCCGCGACGTGCCCGACGACGGCTACCACGGGGATTACATCACCGAGCTCGCCCAGGCCATCGTGGCCGAGCAGCCCGACATCCTGGACCTCCCCGAGGCCGAGCAGCTCGTGGCGTTTCGCGAGGCCGGATACCGGCTGCAGTTGGCCGAGCAGCAACGCCAGCTCGAGGAGTTCCGCACCCGGTTCGACGTCTGGTACTCCGAGCGAGACCTGCACGAGCAGGGTCGCGTCGAACACGCCCTGGACGTGCTGCGCAGCAAGGGCCACGTCTTCGAAGCCGATGGCGCGGTGTGGATGCGCACCACCGACTTCGGCGACGACAAGGACCGCGTGCTCGTCCGGTCCGACGGCACCTACACCTACTTCGCCTCGGATGCCGCGTATTACGTCGACAAGCGCGAGCGGGGCTTCGACGTCTGCATCTACCTGCTCGGCGCCGATCATCACGGCTACGTCGCCCGGCTCAAGGCGCTGGCGGCGTGCGCCGGCGACGACCCCGACGCCAACATCGAGGTTCCCATCGGGCAGATGGTCAAGATCCTCGACGGCGGCACGGAGCTCAAGCTCTCCAAGCGCGCCGGCACCATGGTCACGCTGGGGCAGGTCGTCGAAGCCGCCGGCGTCGACGCATTGCGGTACTCCCTGTGCCGTTATCCCACGGACTCCCCACTGACCCTCGACGTCGCGCAGATCACCAAGCAGACCTCGGACAACCCGGTCTTCTACGTGCAGTACGCGCACGCCAGGCTGTCGTCGATCCTGCGCAACGCCACCGAGCTGGGCATCGACCGCGGTGAGCTGCGCCCGGAGCTGCTCGACCACGAGCGCGAGTCGGTGCTGCTCGGCGCGCTGGCGGAGTTCCCGCGGGTGGTGGCCACGGCGGCGGAGTTGCGTGAGCCGCACCGCATCGCGCGCTACCTGGAGGACACGGCGGCGACGTTTCACAAGTTCTACGACGACTGCCGCGTGTTGCCGATGGGTGACGAGGACGCCACCGACGTGCACCGTGCCCGGTTGTGGCTGGTCGACGCGACGCGGGTCGTACTCGCCAACGGCCTCGGGCTGCTCGGCGTCAGCGCGCCGGAACGGATGTAGGCACCATGCGTGCACACGAAGCCGGGGCCCTGCATGCCGAGGCCGGGCACCGCGGGCCGTCGTGGCTGCAGGCACCCGACGACGTCAACGCGCTGTATCCAGGTCTCTGGCCGGACGGGGTGACCCGCGACGACGACGGTGTGCTGCGCGTGGCCGGCATGGACGTACGAGCGTTGGCCGCACAGTTCGGAACCCCCGCCTACGTGGTGGACGAAGCCGACTTCCGGGCGCGGGCGCGCGCCTTCCGGGACGCATTCGCCGGTGTGGCCGCCGGTGCGCAGGTGTATTACGCGGGGAAGGCGTTCCTGTGTACCGAGGTCGCGCGGTGGATCGCCGACGAAGGGCTGGGCCTGGACGTGTGTTCCGGCGGCGAGCTCGCCGTGGCGCTGCGTGCGGGGTTTCCGCCAGCGGCGATCGGGCTGCACGGCAACAACAAGTCGCGTGCCGAGCTGGCCCGGGCGCTCGACGCCGGGGTGGGACGCATCATCGTCGACTCGTTCCACGAGATCACCCGGGTGGCCGAGCTGGCCGCCTCGCGGAACATGCGCGCGCGGGTCCTGGTGCGGACGAAGGTCGGCGTCGAGGCGCACACGCACGAGTACATCGCCACCGCGCACGAAGACCAGAAGTTCGGCTTCTCCATCGCCGGGGGAGAAGCGGGCGAGGCGGTGCGCCAGATCCTGGCCGCACCCTCGCTGGAACTGCTCGGCTTGCACTCACACATCGGGTCGCAGATCTACGACACCTCCGGGTTCGAAGTCGCCGCGCGCCGCGTACTGGGCTTGCAAGCGCAGATCCGCGACGAGCACGGTATCGGTCTTCCGGAGCTCGACCTGGGCGGCGGCTTCGGTATCGCCTACACCAGTCAGGACGACCCTCAACCGCCTGACGTGCTCGCGGCCGGTTTGCAGGCCATCCTCGAGCACGAATGCCGAGCCTACGGGCTGGCCGTCCCGAGACTCATCGTCGAGCCGGGCCGGGCGATCGCCGGCCCGAGCACGTTCACGCTCTACGAGGTGGGCACGGTGAAGACGGTGGAGCTCGGCGGTGGCGCACAGCGGCGGTACGTCGCCGTCGACGGCGGCATGAGCGACAACATCCGTACCGCCTTGTACGACGCCGATTACTCCTGCACGCTGGCCTCCCGCGCATCCGCTGCCGACCCGGCGCTGTCGCGGGTGGTCGGCAAGCACTGCGAGAGCGGCGACATCGTCGTCAAGGACGAGTTCCTGCCCGCCGACGTGGAGCCCGGCGACCTGGTGGCCGTGCCCGGCACCGGCGCGTACTGCCGCAGCATGGCCAGCACGTACAACCACGTGCCGCGCCCGCCGGTGGTCGCTGTGCGCGACGGTGTGGCTCGCGAGATCGTCCGGCGCGAGACCGAGGACGACCTGCTGGCGCTCGACGTCGGCTGACCGTCGGCGTCGGTCACCGGAACGGGCGACGCAACGTCAACGACTGGAACGCAAGGCCGTCCGGCACACGGTGACGGTGTAGTCCGCGCCACGCGTCTGCCGTCCACGCCCGTCTACCGTCCACGCCCGCGCAAACGCCCGCTACCACGCGTCTGCCGTCCACGCCCGCCTACCGTCCACGCCCGCGCCACGGTCGTGAAGATCGTCGTGGCGGAACATGCCGCTATATCGCGCACTCTGCCGCACGACGATCTTCACGACCGGCAGAAAGCGGCAATTCCCCGCACGACGATCTTCACGACCACCGCGCCCGACCGGCGTACCCCGGTAGGACGGCGGCATCTGTCCGGCATCACGGGATGGTCGGGTTGTTCCCACCGCTGACGACGACGGCGACCACGGCACCCGGCGCGGCGACGTACGCGCCGGACATCAGCGCGGCCAGGGCGGTGCAACCACCCGGCTCGGCCAGGACGCGGCAGCGCTGCCACAACCACCGCCGTGCGGCGACGATGTCGTCGTCGCTGACGAGCGGCACCTCGATCCCATCGGCCCGCGCCAGCTGGAATGCCGTCGCGCCGATCTCGGCGGGCCCGAGCGAATCGGCGGCGACTCCGCCGACCTCCACCGGCACCGGCCGTCCGGCGGCAAGCGCGGCGTGCAGGTTCGCGCAGCGTTGCGGCTCCACCGGAACTACGTGGACCGCCGGGGCGATCGCGGTGCGCAGTCCCGAGTAGAGGCCCCCGCCGCCGCATGCCACCAGCACCGCGTCGGCGTCGGGCACCTGCTCTTCGAGTTCCAGCCCGAGCGTGCCCTGGCCGCACATGGTGTCCACCTGCTCGAACGGATGAATGAGGTGCACGCCGTGCTCAGCGGCCCAGGGCACGCCCGCGGCGAATGCGTCCGGCACGCCGCCCTCGACGATGTGGGCACGTCCGCCGTAGCCCCGAATCCGCTCGATCTTCTCCGGCGTCGCCGTGGACGGGACGAACACGTCGGCGTCCAGTCCGGCGCGCGTGGCCGCCCACGCCACCGCGGCGGCGTGATTGCCTCCCGACACCGCGGCGACGCCGCGCTCGGTGCCGGCACGCAGGACGGAGTTGAGCGCGCCGCGTGCCTTGAACGAGCCGGTGTGCTGGAGCAGTTCGAGCTTGAGGACGACTCGCGCCGCGACACCGATCTCGTCGCCGTCGATCTCCACGACCGGCGTGCGGCGGACGACGGGCCGAACGCGCTCGTGGGCGGCCTCGACGTCGGATCTGGTCAGGTGCAGGGCCTGGGGTGGCGCGTCGGTCATCTCGACATTGTGACCGGAGCGGTCACCGATGGCGTGACCGAGGCGCGATTGCGCTCACGGCGTACACCGGACTCAGCCGGAAACTGGCAGTGTTGAACCGCACACGCCCAACAGCGGGGGAGGTGTGCCATGAGCACGAACAGCGAGCATCCCGTCGACCGGGACCTGGCGGCACTCGATGCGTACTCGCAGGTGGTCAGCGGGGTGGCCAAGCGGCTGCTGCCCGCAGTGGCCGCGTTGTCGGTCACCGGCCAGCGAGGTGGACGTCGCGGCGTGGTCGGCGCGGGCTCGGCGGTGGTGTTCACCGACGACGGCTTCTTGCTCACCAACGCGCATGTCGTCGGTTCGGCCGAGGGTGGTACGGCGTCGTTCGGCGACGGTACCGAGGTGGGTTTCACCGTGATCGGACGTGATCAGCTGTCGGATCTTGCCGTCGTCCGTACCGACGGGGCGACTCCGCCCGCGGCGACGCTCGGCGATGCCGACCAGCTCACGGTCGGGCAGCTGGTCGTGGCGGTCGGCAGTCCTCTCGGATTGTCCGGCTCGGTGACCGCGGGCGTCGTCAGTGCGCTCGGGCGGTCGATGCCGGCCCAGAGCGGGCGAACCGTACGCATCATCGAGGACGTCATCCAGACCGATGCGGCGCTGAACCCGGGCAATTCCGGCGGTGCGCTGGCCGACTCGTCCGGGCGCGTCGTGGGCATCAACACCGCGGTGGCCGGCGTCGGTGTCGGGCTGGCGGTGCCGGTGAACGCGACCAGCACGCGGATCATCACGACCCTACTGCGCGACGGCCGAGTGCGGCGGGCGTTTCTCGGGGTGGCCACCGCGCCGGCACCGGTGCCGCCGAACCTGGCCGAACGCATCGGGCGTTCGCGCGGGGTGCGTATCGTCCACGTGGAGCCGGGCAGTCCGGCCGAGGTCGCCGGCTTGCGCGAAGGTGACCTGATGGTGACGGTGGCCGGTGAGCCGGTCGTCGATGCTCAGGCGCTACAGCGGCGCATGTTCGCCGAAGCGATCGGCGAGCAGTTGCCCATCACGACGTTCCGCAACGGCGCGATGGTCGACGTGATCGCCCGGCCGGTGGAGCTCACCGATCAGCGGTGACCGGCAGGCGGTGACGTTCGCGTTGATGCCGAGCGGGTAGAACGTCGTCCAGTGGGGTCGGTATCGGCTACGTTCTCCTCGGTCGGTGTCGATGACGCCTCGACGCAGGCACATCGTCGGCCGGAGGCGAATCGCGTCGCCTCTCCTGTGCGGGTGAGCCGGACGGGACGGACCGGGGGAGTTCGGACGGAACGGAGAATCTACGGCGTGCGGGTAACGCTGTGAGACAGATGTCTCGCATGATGGATAGTTCGCGCGAGATCGTCCATGCCTCGAACAGACTTGAGCACCGGCGAAGGAGGAGAGGTTTCGATGGCCAGCGTGCGGATAGCACTCCTCGGCTGTGGTGTCGTCGGCAGTGAAGTCGCGCGCCTGCTCGACGAGAACGCCGACGAATTGGCGAACCGGGTCGGTGCCAGGCTCGAATTGGCTGGAGTCGCCGTGCGGCGTCTCGGCCGCGACCGGACGATATCAGGCGTCGATCCCAGCCTGTTCACCACGGACGCCGCTGGGCTGGCCGCGCGCGACGACGTTGACGTCGTCGTCGAAGTGATCGGTGGCCTCGAGCCGGCGCGTGGGCTGATCCACACCGCCATGGAGCACGGCTCCTCGGTCGTCACCGCGAACAAGGCGCTGTTGGCCGAAGATGCCGTCAGCCTGCACACCGCGGCGGAGAAGCACGGCGTCGACCTGTACTACGAGGCCGCAGTCGCCGGTGCCATCCCACTGTTGCGCCCGTTGCGCGAATCCATGGCCGGCGATCGCGTCAAGCGCGTGCTCGGCATCGTCAACGGCACCACGAACTACATCCTCGACCAGATGGACTCCGCGGGCAGCAGCTTCACCGAGGCACTCGAGGAAGCACAGGCGCTGGGCTACGCCGAAGCCGACCCCACGGCCGACGTCGAGGGCTATGACGCGGCGGCCAAGGCGGCCATCCTGGCCGGCATCGCCTTCCACTCGCCGGTCGGCTCCGGCGACGTCCACCGCGAGGGCATCTCCGAGGTCACTGCCGCCGATGTCGCTTCGGCCAAGGCCATGGGGGCCGTGGTCAAGTTGCTGGCGATCTGTGAGCTGTCCGAGGACGGCAACAGCGTGGGTGTCCGGGTCCACCCGGCGATGCTGCCGCGGACGCATCCGCTGGCCGGTGTACGTGGCGCTTACAACGCGGTGTTCGTCGAAGCCGAGGCTGCGGGCCAGCTGATGTTCTACGGCCCCGGAGCCGGTGGTGCGCCCACGGCCAGCGCCGTGCTCGGCGACGTCGTCACCGCCGCGCGTAACCGGCTCGGTGCGAGTCTGGGGCCGCGCGGATCGTGGTACGCCGACCGGCCGCCGCGGTCCATGGGCGACACCGTGACGCGCTATCACATCAGCCTCGACGTGACCGACCGTCCCGGTGTGCTGGCGGCCGTGGCCGCAGTGTTCGCTCAGCACGGCGTGTCGATCGAGACCGTGCGCCAGAAGGTCGAGGGGCCCGACGACGCCGAACTCGTCATCGTGACCCACCGCGCCACCGACGAAGCGCTGACCGCGACTGTCGAGGGTCTCAACGACCTCGATACGGTTCGAGATGTGCTGTCGGTGATGCGAGTCGAAGGCGAGTGAGGCCGTGGAATCGGTGATGACGACGTCTCGGTTGTGGCGCGGAGTGATCGAGGAGTACCGGGAGTGGCTGCCGGTCACCGAGTCCACGCCGGTGGTGACGCTCCGCGAAGGCGGTACCCCGCTCGTTCCGGCCCCGTGGCTGTCCGCGCAGACCGGATGTGACGTCCACCTCAAGGTCGAAGGGGTGAACCCCACCGGGTCGTTCAAGGACCGGGGGATGACCGTCGCCGTGTCCAAGGCGGTCGAGCAGGGCGCCGAGGCCGTCGTGTGCGCCTCGACCGGCAACACCAGTGCGTCGGCCGCGGCGTATGCGGTACGGGCTGGTCTACGGCCGGTCGTGCTGCTGCCCGACGGCAAGATCGCCGGGCCGAAGTTGGCCCAGGCCGTTGTGCACGGCGGTGTCATCGCCTCGGTCGAGGGCAACTTCGACGACTGCCTCCGGCTTGCTCGCGAACTGGCCGACACCTACCCCGTCGCGCTGGTGAACTCGGTCAACGCGTATCGGCTGGCCGGGCAGAAGACGGCGGCGTTCGAGATCGTCGACGACCTCGGCGACGCCCCCGACCTGCACGTGCTGCCGGTGGGCAACGCCGGGAACATCTCGGCCTACTGGATGGGTTATTGCGAATATCACGAGTCCGGCCCGGCCACCAGCCGGCCCCGGATGTGGGGTTTCCAGGCCGCCGGTGCGGCGCCGTTCGTCCACGGCGGCCCGGTGACCTCGCCGGACACTGTGGCCAGTGCCATCCGCATCGGGTCGCCGGCGTCGTGGGACCTGGCCATCGCCGCGCGCGACGACTCCGGCGGGCTGATCGACGCCGTCACCGACGAACAGATCCTTGCCGCGCAGCAGGAACTGTCCGGGCGTGAGGGCCTGTTCGTCGAGCCGGCCTCCGCGGCGGGTGTGGCGGGGTTGCTGCACTACAGCCGAACTGGGCGTCTCGACCCCGGCCAGCGGATCGTCGTCACGGTGACCGGACACGGTCTCAAGGACGTCGACACCGCGAGTGCCTTCTACGGCGAGATCCGCCCGTACGTGGTGCCGGCCGATGTCTCGGCGGCCGCGTCGGCGCTCGGGCTGGCGTGAGCGGCGCCAGCAGCCGCACGGTCACGGTCCGCGCGCCGGCGACCAGCGCCAACCTCGGCCCAGGGTTCGACGCGCTGGGCCTGGCGCTCGAGCTGTGTGACGAGATCGAAGTCACCGCCGAGTTCGGTGGGCTGCAGCAGCCGGTGGTCGTCGACGTCGAGGGACCAGGCGCGAGTGGTGTGCCGCGTGACGAGGGGCACCTGGTGGTCCGGGCGATGCGCGCGGCCTTCGCCGAACTGGGCGAACAACCGTCTGCACTGCGGTTGACGTGTCGCAACGCGCTGCCGCACGGGCGCGGTCTGGGGTCGTCGGCAGCGGCGATCGTCGCGGGCGTGGCGGCGGCAGCCGAGCTCGCCGAGCCGGGCAAGCTCGACCGGCAGAACATGCTCGAGTTGGCTGCTCGGCTCGAAGGACATCCGGACAACGTCGCGGCGTGCCTGCTCGGTGGCCTCACCGTCGCGTGGTCGAACTCTGCAGGGACGGCGAGTGCGACCCGCGCCGACGTCCATGCGGACGTCACGCCGGTGGTGTGCATTCCGCCGGAGGCGGTGTCGACCGAGACGGCTCGCGGCCTGCTGCCGGCGACCGTGTCGCACCAGGACGCAGCGATCAATGCCGCGCGCGCCGCCTTGCTCGTGCAGGCCTTGACGCGCCAGCCGGAGCTGCTGCTCGTGGCCACCGAGGACCGGTTGCATCAGGCCTACCGCGAACCTGCCATGCCGCAGACGATCGCTTTGATCGAGCGATTGCGAGCCGACGGTCTAGCGGCCGTCGTGTCCGGGGCGGGGCCGTCAGTGCTGGTCCTGGGCGCGGCAGTGGACGTCGGCCAGGTGCGGTCGCACGCTCCGGACTGGGACGTGCGGGCCCTGCCGGTACGGCGCACGGGCGTCGCGGTGCTCCGGACGGCATGACTCACACGATCACCGCGGCGGGTGTGGGTCAATCGGGCTGCGGCGTGCTACGCTCACTGTGCACCGACGTTCTGCTGGTCGGTCTGCCATGGTGGCGATGTTCATCGCCATGGGCCATGGATCTTTAGTCGCCTCCCAGAGTTCGCCTGCGCGGGCACCGAGGTGACGGACCTTACAGCTGCGTCGAGTTGTATCCCCTCGGGGAAACACCCTCGAGGCGTTCGATGCACCGGCAGTCTGGCCGGTGCCGGTCCAGGGAAGGACCCTGAGTGACTAACACCGAGATTCCCGGCGTCACGGAGACGCCGAACGATCAGGCGGCGGCGTCGGCAGACGAAGCTGCCGCGCCGGCGAAGCGCCAGCGTCGCCGTGCCCCTGGCCTCGATGGCATGGTTCTGGCCGAGCTTCAGCAGCTGGCCACCAGCCTGGGTCTCAAGGGCACTGGCCGGATGCGCAAGGGTCAGTTGATCGAGGCCATCAAGGCAGCACAGTCCGGCGGCTCGGCGCCGGCCGAGGGCCATGCTCCGGCCACTCGTGACAACACTGACCAGACTTCTCGTATCGACACCGGCGCCAGCCAGGCGGCTGTGCCGGCCGGTGGCGCACCGGAGCCGGCGGCCACTGAGCCCGCTGCCGGCGCAGCGGCCGCGGAGCCTCGCCAGCGTCGGCGCGCTCAGCGTCCGCAGGCGGCCTCCGAGCCGCGTCTCGACGAGGTCGTCGCCTCCACCGATCACGCGGACCGTGAGCAGGCTCGCGCCGATGAGAGCCGCCAGACCTCCGGCGACGAGCACCAGGACGCGCGCGGCGACAGCCGGGACGCGCGTAGTGACAGCCAGGACGCGCGCAACGGCAACGATGCCAACGACCGCCGCCAGGACCGCCAGGACAGCCGCCGACAGGGCGGTAACCGGCAGGGTGACAACGGCAGCCGGGACAACCGGCAGGACAACCGGGACAACCGGCAGGACAACCGGGACAGCCGGGACCGGCAGGACAACCGGTCCGGCGACAACGGCAACCGCGACCGGCAGGACAATCGCGACAACCGACAGGACAACCGAGACAACCGACAGGACAACCGGGACAACCGGCAGGGCAACCAAGGCCGTCAGGACAATCGTCAGCACGATCGCGACGACGACGATGACGACCGCCGGTCGCGCCGCCGGCGTCGCGACCGGCGCGGTAACAACCGCGACCGGCGGGGCGGCCGCGAGCGTATCGAGGAGCCGCAGATCGCCGAGGACGATGTCCTGATCCCGGTGGCCGGAATCCTGGACATCCTCGACAACTACGCCTTCGTCCGCACGTCGGGCTACCTGCCCGGACCCAACGACGTCTACGTGTCCCTGGCGATGGTCCGCAAGTACGGACTGCGCAAGGGTGACGCGATCACCGGCGTCGTGCGGCAGCCGCGTGAGGGGGAGAAGCAGCAGAAGTTCAACGCGCTGGTCCGCGTCGACACCGTCAACGGCGCCGACCCCGAGGCCGCTGCGAATCGCCCGGACTTCAGCAAGCTCACGCCGCTGTACCCGCAGGACCGCCTGCGGCTCGAGACCGAGCCGGGCATCTACACCACGCGGATCATCGACCTCGTCGCCCCCATCGGTAAGGGGCAGCGAGGGTTGATCGTCTCCCCGGCGAAGGCCGGTAAGACCCTCATCATGCAGGCGATCGCCAACGCGATCACCACGAACAACCCCGAGACCCACCTGATGGTCGTGCTCGTCGACGAGCGGCCAGAAGAGGTCACCGACATGCAGCGAGCGGTGAAGGGCGAGGTCATCGCCTCCACCTTCGACCGCCCGGCTGAAGACCACACGATGGTCGCGGAGCTGGCCATCGAGCGCGCCAAGCGTCTGGTGGAGCTCGGTCACGACGTCGTCATCCTGCTGGACTCCATCACCAGGCTCGGCCGGGCCTACAACCTGGCCGCGCCGGCCAGCGGCCGGATTCTCTCCGGTGGTGTCGACTCCAGCGCCTTGTACCCGCCGAAGCGGTTCTTCGGTGCCGCACGCAACATCGAGAACGGCGGCTCACTGACGATCATGGCCACCGCGCTGGTCGAGACCGGCTCGAAGATGGACGAAGTGATCTTCGAGGAGTTCAAGGGCACCGGCAACATGGAGCTCCGGCTGCGCCGCGACCTGGCGGACAAGCGGATCTTCCCGGCCATCGACGTCGACGGGTCCGGTACTCGACGCGAGGAGATCCTCGTGTCGAAGGAAGAGCTGGCCATCATGTGGCAGCTGCGCCGGGTGCTCTCGGCGCTGGACAACCAGCAGGCCATCGAGTTGCTGCTGGATCGGCTCAAGAAGACCAAGAGCAACGGCGAGTTCTTGATGACCGTCCAGAAGACGACTCCGTCGATCGGCGGCAACGGGAACTCGAAGGAAGCCGACTAGCAACGCCACTGGGGGTACGCCGTGCTCGAAGATTCGGGCACGGCGTACGTCTCGTGAGCTGGTTTGGCTCGCATGCCGCCGAGCTGGAATACTTGACAGCTGGTCCCGGTTCACGATCGGACGGCCGTCTGGTCGACCCGGAACCCTTGTCGATTGCAGGAGTCACACTGATGAAGCCCGAGATCCACCCGCAGTACGTGGAGACCACGGTCACCTGTACCTGCGGCAACACGTTCACCACTCGCAGCACGGCGGCCAACGGCGTGATCCACGCCGACGTCTGCTCGGCCTGCCACCCGTTCTACACCGGTAAGCAGAAGATCCTCGACACCGGTGGCCGCGTTGCCCGGTTCGAGTCGCGTTACGGCAAGAAGAAGGCCGACGCCAAGTAGCTGTTCGGCGGGGACGCCTGTCCTGCTCTGTCGGCTCCGTCGAATCCGGCGGTGAAGCATGCCGATTCGACGCTTTGGACGCCTAGGCAGCAGGACAGGCGGCCCCGCCTGTTCATGTTGCTGCTGCGATTTGATTGGCCGTACGAGTCTCGAGGGAGGTGTGTGGCGGTGTTCGAGGGTGTCCAAGCCCTGGTCGCCGAGCACAGTGAGCTCGAGCAGCGGATGGCCGACCCGGCCGTGCATGCCGACCCGGGGCTCGCCCGGCGGCTCGGACGCCGATACGCGGAGCTGACGGCCATCGTCACCACGTACGAGCAGTGGCGCAGGGCGGGTGAGGACCGCCGCGCGGCCCTCGAACTCGCCGCGGACGATCCGGTGTTCGCTGCCGAAGCCGACGAGAACGCGCGGCGCGAAGAGGAACTCGCCGAACGGCTGCGCAAGCTCTTGCTGCCCCGTGACCCGAACGACGACCGCGACGCGATCCTCGAGATCAAGGCCGGCGAAGGTGGCGCCGAGTCGGCGCTGTTCGCTGCCGATCTGCTGCGGATGTATCTGCGTTTTGCCGAACGGGCCGGCTGGAGCACGCAGGTTCTCGACGCCGAAGAGTCCGACCTCGGCGGGTACAAGGACGTCGCGGTCGCCATCAAGGCGAAGGGCACCCCCGAACCCGGGACCGCTCCGTACGCCCGGCTGAAGTACGAAGGCGGCGTGCACCGCGTGCAGCGGGTGCCGGTGACCGAGAGCCAAGGACGTATCCACACCTCTGCGGCCGGCGTCCTGGTGCTGCCTGAAGCCGAAGACGACGCCGAGGTCGAGATCAACCCCAACGACCTGCGCATCGACGTCTTCCGCTCGTCCGGTCCCGGCGGGCAGAGCGTCAACACCACCGACTCTGCGGTACGGATCACCCACCTGCCCACCGGCATCGTCGTGTCGTGCCAGAACGAGAAGAGCCAGTTGCAGAACAAGGAGCAGGCGTTGCGCATCTTGCGGGCCCGCCTGCTCGCCGCCGCCCAAGAGGAGGCCGAGCGCGAGGCCGCCGATGCGAGGCGCAGCCAGGTCCGGACCGTCGACCGGTCCGAACGCGTCCGTACCTACAACTTCCCCGAGAACCGGATCTCCGATCACCGAGTGGGCTACAAGGCGCACAACCTCGACGCCGTACTCGACGGCGACCTCGACGCCGTGGTGCAGGCGCTCGTCGACGCTGACACCGAGGCCGCCCTGGCCGCGACCGGCGAAACGCGCCCGGCATGACGACGGTCGCGCTCAACGACCGGATCCGCGCAGCAGCCAGCCGCCTGGCCGCTGCCGGCGTCGCGTCCCCACGCCACGATGCCGAGGTGCTAGCGGCGCACGCCTTGGGCGTCGAGCGTTCTGCTCTTTTCACTCATCCCGACCCGGATGATGTATTCGACGCCGCCTACGACGACCTCATCACCAGGCGGGCCAACCGGGAGCCGCTGCAGCATGTGACCGGGCTGGCGCACTTCCGCCACGTCACGCTGCACGTCGGTCCCGGGGTCTTCATCCCGCGCCCGGAGACCGAACTGGTCGCCGGTGCGGCGGTCGACGAGGCATCGGCCCTGGTGGCCGCGGGCCGGGTCCCGGTGGTCGTCGACATGTTCGCCGGTTCCGGCGCCATCGCGCTGTCGGTGGCCGGCGAGGTCCGCCCATGCGTCGTGCACGCGGTGGAGAGCGAAGAAGACGCCGTGCAGTGGTTGCGGCGCAACGTCGCGGGCGCCTCGATCGTGGTCCATCACGACGACGTGGCCGGGATCGTCGAGCGCAGCATGTCGATGCTGCTGGGCATGGTGGACGTCGTCGTGGCCAATCCGCCGTACGTGCCGGTCGGCGCGACTGTTCGCGACCCGGAGGTGGCCGAACACGACCCGGCTGCCGCGCTGTGGTCGGGCACCGACGGGCTCGACGCGATGCGCGAGCTCGACCGGGTGGCCGCCCGATTGCTCACGCCAGGCGGGCTGTTGATCGCCGAGCACGCCGACGTCCAGGGTGAATCGGCGCCGGAGGTGTTCCGCGCCGGCGGCGCGTGGACCGATGTCGCCGATCATGCTGACCTGAACGGCCGCCCGCGCTACGTTACTGCCCGGCGTTCTCCCGTGGCGAGCGCCTGAAATGATCATGTTCACTAGGCAATTCCCAAGCCAACCATGCGTACACGCCTCGTGATGCAGCACAAGTCCTAGTGGTGCACGGTGTCCGTCGACGGCCTGCATCGAAAGCCGATGACTGTCGGCCCCGCCAGCACCGGCCGCGACGGCGCGAGAGAGGATGGCGGAGTGAGCCCGCTGTATGACTGCTCAGACGAGACCAAGCGGCAACGCGGCGTCGGCGCGGCCAGACGCGCGATCCGCAACGGCAAGCTCGTGGTCATGCCCACCGACACGGTGTACGGGGTGGCCGCCGACGCTTTCACTGCCGACGCGGTGGCCGCGTTGCTCGCAGCGAAGGGCCGCGGCCGCGACATGCCGGTTCCGGTGCTGGTCGGCTCGGCCGAGGCGCTCGCCGGCATCGCCGTCACCAACCCGACCGTCGACGCGCTCGTCGAGGCGTTCTGGCCCGGCGGACTGACCCTGATCTGTGCTGAACAGCCGTCGCTGGCGTGGGACCTCGGTGACGCCGGAGCAACTGTCGCAGTGCGCATGCCCGACCACGACGTCGCGCTCGAAGTGCTCGCCGAGACCGGGCCATTGGCCGTCAGCAGCGCCAACGTGACCGGCAAGCCGCCGGCCCGGTCGGCCGCCGAAGCGCGCGAGCAACTCGGCGACGCCGTCGCCGTCTATCTCGAAGCGGGTCCCACCAGCGACGACACCCCGTCCACCATCGTCGACGTGAGCGGTGCGGTGCCGCGGGTCCTGCGGGACGGGGCGATCAGCCTAGCGGCCTTGCAGGCCGTCATCCCCGAGATCCGAGCCGACGGGACTGACGACGGTGCCGATGGGACGGACGACGGCGCCGACGAGGCCAACGAGGCCGATGGGATGGACGACCGCGCCGACGAGGCCGAAGGTTCCGACGAGGCCGACGGTTCCGACGACGCCGCACGCTCGGTCGACCCGCCTGCGGAGTCTGCTCAAGACGACGAGCCGGGTGCACCCCGGTCGCCGGACGCGTAGGAGGCAGCGCGACCAGTGCGCGAGTATCTCCTGACCTTCTTCGTGGCGGCCTCGGTCACGTACTTGGTCGTCGGGCTGGCCGGCCGGTTCGCGTACTGGGTCGGTGCGGTGCCGCCCACCCGCGACCGGGACGTGCACCGCGAGCCGGTGCCGCGCCTGGGCGGTATCGCCATGCTCGTCGGCATGTTGGTCGCGATGCTGGTGGCCAGCTATCTGCCCCGGCTGCGCGGCGTGTTCGAGGAGTCCAGCGACGCGTGGGCGCTGATCGCGGCGGCATCGGTGATCTGCCTCGTCGGGGTGGCCGACGACATCTGGGACCTGTCGGCGTTGACGAAATTCGCCGGGCAGCTTCTCGCCGCCGGATTGCTGGTGGCGCTCGGTGTGCAGTTGCTGTGGCTGCCGTTGCCGGGCGGGACGTTCATCCTCGATCAGACCCAGGGTGCGCTGCTGACGGTGTTCCTCGTCGTCGGGGCGGCCAATGCCGTCAACTTCGTCGACGGGCTGGACGGCCTCGCCGCCGGGGTTGTCGGTGTCGGGGCCGCGGCGTTCTTCTCATACGCGTACCTGCTGGCCGTGGAGAACAACATCAGCCGGATGAGTACGCCGGCGCTGGTGTCGATCGTGGTCGTCGGCATCTGCGCAGGGTTGTTACCGCACAACGTGCATCCAGCGAAGATCTTCATGGGCGATTCCGGCTCGATGCTCATCGGCATGCTGCTGGCCGCGGGGTCCATCAGTCTGACCGGGCGGCTGCCGAGCCAGGAGGTCGAGGCGTCGAGCTTCCTGCTGACGATGCTGCCGTTGGTGCTTCCGCTGGCGGTCATTCTGTTGCCGTTCCTGGACATGATGCTCGCCGTCGTCCGCCGCACGCGGGCGGGCCGCTCTCCGTTCTCGCCGGACAAGCGTCACCTGCATCATCGACTTCTGCAGGTGGGTCACTCACAGCGCAGGGCGGTGGCGATCATGTGGGTGTGGGCCGCCTTGGTGTCGTTCGGCGTGGTGGTCATCGCGATGATCGGCGGGTGGACGACGTACGTGCTGCTGGCGGCCGGGGTGCTGGCGATGGCTGCGTTCACGACGGGGCATCCGCGACGGCTGTTCCAGCGCGGCCCGCGAAGCGCCTGACGCCGTCACACCACCAGGATTGCTGTCGCATCACCATGCGTGCACGGGTGGTGGCGCAGGCAATTGGGTAGTGAACATGATCATTCAAGAATTGGCCGGTCATGGCGGGGCTGCATAGACTTGCTCGGCCATGACGACCACCCAGCGACCCTTCATGCGACGCTTCCGGCGACCCGCCTCGGCCGGACCCGGCGCGCCGGCACATGTCCTGGCCCGCCGTGCTTGCCTCGCGGTCGGCACGGTCTGCTCGCTCGTCGCCTGGGCGACGGTCGGCACCGGCGGCCTGGTCAGCGGCTTGACGGCGACAGCGGTCGTCGTGGCGTTCTTCTGGTCGGGGATGGTCCCGCTGTTCATCGTCCGAGAGTTGCGCACCGGCGCCGGGACCGGGATGGCCCTGCTGCTGCTCACCTACACCCTCCGGCTCGCCCTGGTGCTGATGGCCCTGCAGATGGCGCGACAGATCGAAGCGTTGGACGGACCCACCATCGGTGTGACTATTGTCGCATCCGCCTCGACATGGATCGCTGTGCACGTGGCTGCGTCTGTACACAGGCGTTCGGCCCGTCCGGGCCCCGCTGGCCCCGATTACGTGACCGGGGAGACGACCCCGTAGTATCTGACGTGCCATGAGCTCGGACGAAGACGATGACCTGCGTCGTCGAGAAAACGCAGGTGCATGGGACTCTGTCGGGCTGATCGCATCCGGTGTCACGGTCTGGGGTGGCGCGGGCTGGCTCGTCTCCGAGTGGCTCGACCACACCGTCTACCTGATGCTGGGCCTGCTGACAGGTATGGGTGCTGCTCTGTACCTGATCTGGGTCAGATACGGTAAGGCCTGACCCTGGCTATCCCCGTCGACGCGCATCCAGCGCGCTGAGAGGAAAGGACCCCGTGAGCACTCGGATGCTTGTCGCTGAGTCGTCGGAGTTCCACAGCCCCGGGCCGGCGGACTTCGAGTTCCCAGCGCTGTTCGGCGAGGGGACGTTTTTCACCAAGCCCATGCTCGTGATCGTGCTCGGCACGATCGCGGTGGGCGCTTTCTTCTACTTCGCCGCGCGTCGGGCGACGCTGGTGCCCGGCAAGCTGCAGTTCGCCGCTGAGAGCTTCTACGGCTTCGTCCGCAACCAGGTCGCGATGGACGCCATCGGCCGAGAAGGCATCAAGTACGTGCCGTATCTCGTGACCCTTTTTGCGTTCCTGGTCGCGCTGAACATATCGGGCATCATTCCGATTCTGCAGTTCCCGGCTACGTCGAAGATCGCTATTCCGCTGTTCCTGGCCGTGATCTCCTGGATCATTTTCAATTACGTCGGAATCCGGCGGCAGGGATTCGGCGGGTACTTCAAGAACATGATGTTCCCGCCCGGCATCCCGAAGGCGCTGTACCCGCTGCTCGCGCCGTTGGAGTTCCTGTCCACCGTGGTCTTCCGGCCGGCCACGCTCACCCTGCGACTCACGTTCAACATGTTCGCCGGGCACTTGGTGCTGCTGCTGACGATCCTGGGCGGAGAGCATCTACTGACCGAGACGCAGGGCCTGGTCGGCTACGCCGCGGGCAGTGTGTCGCTGCTGTTCAGCATCGTGCTGACCTTCTTCGAAGGTTTCATCCAGCTCCTGCAGGCCTACGTCTTCACACTGCTTTCCGCCATCTACATCGGCGGCGCGCTCACCCACGAACACTGAGCGTCATCTCCTACGAGCTTCACCACCACAAGGAAAGGAAAAATGATGGAAGGCTCCCTGAACATGGTCGGTTACGGCCTCGCGGCCATCGGCCCGGGTGTCGGTATCGGCCTGATCTTCGCTGCCTACATCAACGGCGTCGCCCGCCAGCCCGAGGCCCGCAGCGTGCTGCAGGGCATCGCGATTCTGGGCTTCGCTCTGGCTGAGGCGCTGGCCATCATCGGTATCGGCCTCGCGTTTGCCCTGTAGGTGCCCATGTCGAGCATGACGATCCTGGCAGCGGAGGACGGGCCTAGCCCGCTGTTGCCGCACACGTCCGAGCTGATCGTCGGCCTGGTTGCGTTCGCGCTGCTGTTCTTCTTCCTGCGGGCCAAGGTCTTCCCGATCTTCGAGCGGACCTACGCCGAGCGGGCGGCGAGCATCGAGGGCGGCGTCAAGCAAGCCGAAGAGGCCCAAGCCGAGGCGCAGCGGTTGCTCGAGGAGTACCGCAGCCAGTTGGCCGACGCCCGCAGCGAGGCGGCTCGGATCCGCGAAGACGCCAAACAGCAAGGCCAAGCCATCATCGCGCAGATGCGCGAGGAGGCGCAGGCCGAAGCCGACCGCGTCACCGCTCGTGCCCACGCGCAGCTGCAGGCCGAGCGCGAGCAGGTGCTCCGGTCGCTGCGTGACGAGGTCGGTACCCTGGCCACCACGCTCGCTGGGCGGGTCGTGGGTGAGTCGCTCGAGGACGACGAGCGTTCCAATCGCGTCGTCGAGCGGTTCCTGGCCGAGCTGGAGTCCGCTCAGGCGGACGACGCGGCCGTCGGAACGGCAGGTACCTCCGGTAAGGATGGATGATGTCTGAGGTTGACGGGCAGAGCCACGCAGAGCTGCGCTCCCGGTTCGAGTCGGCCGTCTCCCAAGCTGGAGGCGACGCGGCGAAGATCGGCGACGCGCTGTTCTCGTTCGCCGAACTGCTCGATGCGCGGCCGTCGGTGCGACGTGCTCTCACCGACACCGGGCGCGGGCCGGCCGATCGCGAAGCGCTGCTGCGGCGCCTGACCGGCGACCGTCTCGACGCCACCTCCGTCGACCTGCTCGCGGCATGCGTGTCCGAGCGCTGGGCCAAACCCGGTGAGCTGACCACCACGATCGAGGAGTTCGGTGTTCTCGCGCATCTGTTCGCCGCGCGGGCACACGACCGGCTCGACACCGTGGAGGAAGAGCTCTTCCGGTTCGCCCAGGTCGTGCGGCGCGAGCGAGACCTGCGTTCGGCGTTGCTCGATCGCGCGGCGCCGCCTGAGGCACTGTCCGGACTCATCCGCCGGCTGCTGGACGGGCGCAGTGCTCCTGAGACCGTGCGGCTGGTCGAACACGCTGTGCTCGAGCGGCGTGCGGGTAGCCTGGAATCGGAGCTGGAACGGGTCAGCGAACTCGCGGCGCGCCTGCGGGCGCGGCGCGTAGCCGTCGTGCACGTCGCTGCCCCGCTTGCCCCGGAACATCGCGACCGTCTGGAGCGCGCGCTGAGTGTGCGTGCCGACGGTCCGGTGCAGATGAACATCGTCGTCGAGCCAGGTCTCGTCGGCGGGATCAAGGTCGAACTCGGCGACGAGGTCGTCGACGGCACCGTGGCGAGTCGGCTCGAGGGCGCTCAGCGCCAGCTGGTCGCCAGTACTCAGTAGGCCGCCGATCTGATCCTCAACCAATGACCGACCTCACGATCCACGAGACAAGAGAGCAGGAGCAACGATGGCGGAGCTGACCATCCGTCCCGAGGAGATCCGCGAGGCGCTCAACGCCTTCGTCGAGTCGTATCAGCCGGCGGCCGCTGCGCGTGAGGAAGTCGGCCATGTCGTGATCGCCGGTGACGGCATCGCCAGGGTCGAAGGCCTGCCGTCGGCGATGGCCAACGAGTTGCTGGAGTTCGAGGACGGGACCCTCGGACTGGCACTCAACCTCGACGTCCGCGAGATCGGCGTCGTGGTGCTCGGTGACTATGACGGCATCGAGGAAGGCCAGACGGTGCGCCGCACCGGCGAGGTGCTCTCGGTCCCGGTCGGTGACAACTTCCTCGGGCGCGTCGTCGACCCGCTGGGCAAGCCCCTGGACGGGCTCGGCGAGATCGAAGCCGAGACGCGTCGCGCCCTCGAGCTGCAGGCCCCCACGGTCATCCAGCGCAAGAAGGTCGAAGAGCCGCTGCAGACCGGCATCAAGGCCATCGACTCGATGACCCCGATCGGCCGCGGCCAGCGCCAGCTCATCATCGGTGACCGCCAGACCGGTAAGACGACGGTGGCGGTCGACACCATCCTCAACCAGGTGGACAACTGGAAGAGCGGTGACCCGAAGAAGCAGGTGCGCTGCATCTACGTGGCCACCGGGCAGAAGGGCTCCACCATCGCCGGTATCCGCCAGCAGCTGGAGGAAGCCGGCGCGCTGGAATACACCACGATCGTGGCTTCCCCGGCCTCCGACCCCGCCGGGTTCAAGTACCTGTCGCCGTACACCGGCTCGGCCATCGGCCAGCACTGGATGTACCAGGGCAAGCACGTGCTCATCGTCTTCGACGACCTGTCCAAGCAGGCCGAGGCCTACCGCGCGGTGTCGCTGCTGCTGCGTCGTCCTCCGGGTCGCGAGGCTTACCCCGGTGACGTGTTCTACCTGCACTCCCGGCTGCTCGAGCGGTGCGCCAAGCTCTCCGAGGAACTCGGCGGCGGATCGATGACCGGGCTGCCGATCATCGAGACCAAGGCGAACGACATCTCGGCGTTCATTCCGACCAACGTCATCTCGATCACCGACGGGCAGTGCTTCCTCGAGACCGACCTGTTCCACTCCGGCGTCCGTCCGGCCATCAACGTCGGTGTCTCGGTGTCGCGTGTCGGTGGTGATGCGCAGATCAAGGCGATGCGCAAGGTCACCGGTACCCTGCGTCTGGACTTGGCGCAGTTCAACGAGCTCAAGGCGTTCGCTGCGTTCGCCTCGGACCTCGACCCCACCAGCCGCGCCCAGCTCGACCGTGGTGAGCGCCTCACCGAGTTGCTCAAGCAGCCACAGGCGGCGCCCATGCCGGCAGCCAAGCAGGTCGTCTCGCTGTGGTCGGGCACCTCGGGCAAGCTCGACGAGGTTCCGGTCGAGGACGTGCGGCGGTTCGAGAGCGAGTTCCTCGACTACGTCGTGCGTGAGCACGCCGACGTTCTCGACTCGATCGACCAGACCGGGCAGATGTCCGACGAGAGCCTGGCCACGCTCGAGAAGGCCGTCGACACCTTCAAGCAGCAGTTCATCACCGCGTCCGGTCAGCCGCTGATCAAGGACGAGCCGGTCGAGGCGCTCGGTGAGGACGAAGAGGACCTGACGGTCATCCGCCGGCGTACGCGAGACCAGGACGACATCCGCGAAGCGGCGCGACCCGACGCCGGAGACGAGTGACGGTGCGCGCACCATCGGAGCAGGCACCGAGAGGAGGTCACCCCAGCCATGGGAGCCCAGCTGCGTGAACTTCGACGGCGCGTCCGCTCTGTCGAGTCCATCAAGAAGATCACCCGTGCGCAGGAGCTGATCGCCACCTCGCGGATCGCCAAAGCGCAGCAGTATGCCGAAGCCGCTCGTCCGTACTCGCGCACTCTGGTCGCGGCGCTGGAGGCCGCGGCCGAGCGCGCTCGGCTCGACCACCCGCTGATCGAGAGCGAGGGGCAGCCTCGACGGTCGGCCGTGCTGATCGTGACCAGTGACGGCGGTTTCGCCGGTGCGTACTCGGCGAACGTCATCCGGCAGAGCGAAGCGCTGGCGGGGCTGTTGAACGAGCACGGTCAAGAGACCATCCCGTACGTCGTGGGCCGCAAGGGTGTCGCGTGGTTCCGCTTCCGGGGCCGTGAGCTCGGCGGCGAGTACACCGGGTTCACCGGCAAGCCGACCTACGCCGACGCGCGACGGATCGCCGACGACTTGTTGGCGGCCATCAACACCCCCACCGACGAGGGCGGCGTCGACGAGATCCACATCGTGTCGACGCACTTCCGGAACATGGTGTCCCAAGAGGTCCGCGCCCGCCGGCTGTTCCCGATCATGGTCGAGGAAGTGCCGGCCGAGATCCACGCCGCGGAGACCGCGACCCAACGCGCGGGTAACGGCGCGGGTGGTGACAACGGCCGCTCGCGTGAAGGCGCGGTGCCGCTGTACGACTTCGAGCCGTCCGCGGACGAGGTCCTCGACGCGTTGTTGCCGCAGTACGCGGGAAACCTCATCTACACGGCTCTGCTCGACGCAGCCGCGTCGGAATGGGCGGCGCGTCGGCGCGCCATGAAGAACGCCACGGACAACGCCGGGGAGTTGCAGGAGAGCATCACCCGTCAGGCCAACTCGGCCCGCCAGGCCGAGATCACCCAGGAGATCAGCGAGATCGTCGGCGGCGCAGACGCGCTGGCGGCCGCAGGGAGCGAGTAAGACACATGACTGCCACGGTTGCAGAAGACACAGCAGGGACGTCCGCTGGTGCCACGGGCCGGGTCGTCCGGGTGATCGGACCGGTCGTCGACGTCGAGTTCGGCAGCGGATACATGCCCGCCATCTACAACGCGCTCGAGACGGACGTCGAGCTGGGCGAAGAGGCCGGCGGTAAGCGCACGCTCACCTTCGAGGTAGAGCAGCACATCGGTGACGGCCTGGTGAAGGCCATTTCGATGCAGCCCACCGACGGCCTGGTTCGCGGCGCCCTGGTGCGTGACACCGGGGCCGGCATCACGGTGCCGGTCGGCGACGGCGTCAAGGGCCACGTGTTCAACGCGCTCGGCCGCCCGCTGGACGTCGAGGAGTCGCAGATCCAGGCGGATGACCGGTGGGAGATCCACCGCGACCCGCCGCCGTTCGCCGACCTCGAGGGCAGCACGCAGATGCTCGAGACCGGCATCAAGGTGCTCGACCTGCTGACGCCGTACATCCGCGGTGGCAAGATCGGCCTGTTCGGTGGTGCCGGTGTGGGCAAGACGGTGCTCATCCAGGAGATGATCACCCGTGTCGCCCGCAACTTCGGTGGTACCTCGGTGTTCGCCGGCGTCGGTGAGCGCACGCGTGAGGGCAACGACCTCTGGGTCGAGATGGGCGAGGCCGACGTCCTCAAGGACACCGCCCTGGTCTTCGGCCAGATGGACGAGCCGCCCGGTACCCGTATGCGGGTCGCGCTGTCCGCGCTCACGATGGCCGAGTATTTCCGCGACGTCCAGAACCAGGACGTGCTGCTGTTCATCGACAACATCTTCCGGTTCACCCAGGCCGGGTCGGAGGTCTCCACCCTGCTGGGCCGGATGCCGTCCGCCGTCGGTTACCAGCCGACGCTGGCCGACGAGATGGGTGAGCTGCAGGAGCGCATCACCTCGACCCGCGGGCACTCCATCACCTCGATGCAGGCGATCTACGTGCCGGCCGACGACATCACCGACCCCGCGCCGCACACCGCGTTCGCCCACCTCGACGCTCGTACGGTGCTCTCGCGGCCGATCTCGCAGCTGGGTATCTACCCGGCCGTCGATCCGCTGGACTCCTCCAGCCGGATCCTCGACGCCGCGTACATCGGCGAAGACCACTACCGCATCGCCACCCAGGTCAAGCAGATCCTGCAGAAGTACAAGGAGCTGCAGGACATCATCGCCATCCTCGGTGTCGACGAGCTGTCCGAAGAGGACAAGGTGACGGTGAACCGGGCGCGGCGACTGCAGCGGTTCCTCTCGCAGAACATGTTCGTGGCGGAGTCGTTCACCGGCCAGCCGGGTGTGTTCGTGCCGCTGTCGGAGACGCTGGAGTCGTTCGACGCCATCACCAAGGGCGAGTACGACCACCTGCCCGAGCAGGCGTTCAGCTTCGTCGGGAACATCGAGGACGCCGAGAAGCGGGCGCGGGAGCTCGCCTCTTGAGGTTTCGCTGACCACCACGGGGCCGTCGGGCGCGGTACGCCGGCCCGATAGTGTCCGCGTAACGCGGTGAAGGGAAGGAAGTAGTGGCCGACGAGCTGAACGTCGAGGTGGTGGCCGCCGACCGGCAGGTCTGGTCCGGCCCCGCCTCGATCGTCATCGCCAGGACACCGGACGGCGAGATCGGCATCATGCCTGGTCACGAATCGATCCTGGGCCTGCTCGTGGCGGGGCAGGTGACGGTGCGGACGACTGACGGATCCGCCGTCGTCGTCGCCGTGGCTGGCGGGTTCTTGTCGGTGTCGGAGGACCATGTGGCGATTCTGGCCGAGATGGCCGAACTCGCCGACGAGATCGACGTCGCCGCTGTGCAGGCGGAGCTCGCCGAGCTGGGCGACGACGGCTATGAATCCGCGCGGCGCTGGGCACAAGCCCGCCTCGACGTCGCGGCCAGCCGATAGATCTGAGAAGATCGGGCCACGGACGGGGGAGGTGATCGGTGGCCCTGGTGTCGTGGACCCTGGTCGTCCTGGTCGCGCTCGCGCTGGTCGCCGTACTGGTCCTGCTCGTTCTGTACGCGCGGCGCAGCTTCCTGCAGCGCGACGGTGGCTTCGACATGTGCGTGCGCGGCGGTAGCCACGAGGGTTGGGCCGGTGGTTGGGCCTTCGGCATCGGTCGCTTTCGTGGCGAGTCGCTGGAATGGTTCCGGACGTTCAGCTTCACCACCTGGCCCAAGCGGTCCTTCCCGCGCAATGCGATGTCGGTAGAGAACCGTCGCGAGCCGGACGCCGACGAGCGCGCGGAGCTTCCGGCCGGGCATGTCGTGCTGATCTGTGCGGTCGATGAGACCGAGGTGGAGGTCTCCATGACCGAGGCGGCGGCGACCGCGTTTCTGGCTTGGCTGGAAGCCGCTCCGCCGGGGGGCCAGTTCGTCGATTGACGGGGTGTCGGCGTACCGTTTCGCAGAACACGTCAGGTGGGCATGACGGGGTGAGGCGGGCAGCCCGGACAGCGAAAGGGCGGCGGAGTGGAAAGATTCCGGGTCGTTGGCGGCAGTTCCCTGCGCGGGTCGATCCGAGTCAGCGGCGCCAAGAACAGTGCGCTGAAGTTGATGGCTGCGGCGTTGCTCGCCGAGGGCCGCACGACGTTGTACGACGTGCCGTCCATCACCGACGTCGAGTACATGACCGAACTGCTTCGCCGGCTCGGTGCCGAGGTCGAGCGCGACGGCACGACCGTCACGATCGACGTCCCGGCGAAGATCGGTCACGCGGCGCCTTATGAGCTGGTGCGGCGGCTGCGGGCCTCGATCTGCGTGCTGGGCCCGTTGCTGACCCGCTGCGGCGCGGCCGATGTCGCCCTGCCCGGCGGCGACGCCATCGGCTCGCGCGGACTCGACATGCACATGAGTGGCCTGGTCAAGCTCGGTGCCGAGGTCGGCGTGGAGCACGGATTCGTCGTGGCGCGAGCACCGGACGGACTGACCGGCGCCAACATCTGGCTGGACTTCCCGAGCGTGGGGGCGACGGAGAACATCCTGATGGCTGCTGTGCTGGCGAAGGGCACGACGGTCATCGACAACGCCGCTCGCGAGCCGGAGATCGTGGACATCTGCCACATGCTCATCGACATGGGCGCACGTATCGAGGGCATGGGCACGTCCACGCTGCATGTCGAGGGCGTCGAGCAGATGCGACCGACCGAGCACGTCACGGTGCCGGACCGCATCGTCACCGGCACCTGGAGCATCGCCGCGGCCATGACCCGCGGTGATGTCACCATCACCAACGGCAAAGCCGAGCACCTCGAGATCGTCCTCGACACGCTGACCGCAGCTGGGGCCGAGGTTCACACCGAGCCGGACGGCCTGCGGGTGGCGATGTCCGAGCGGCCCACATCGGTGGACGTCGTCACGCTGCCGTACCCGGGCTTCCCCACCGATCTGCAGCCGATGATCATCGCGCTGAACGCCATCGCCGACGGCACGGCGATGATCACCGAGAACGTCTACGAAGCGCGCTTCATGTTCGTCAACGAACTGGCGCGCCTGGGCGCGGAGATCCGGGTCGACGGGCACCACGCCATCGTGCGCGGGCGCCCTACGCTGTCCGGCGCTCCGGTGGTGACCACGGACATCCGGGCCGGTGCGGGCCTGGTCCTGGCCGGTCTGGTCGCCGAGGGCGAGACGCTGGTCTCGGCGGTACACCACATCGACCGCGGGTATCCGGATCTGGTCGGTCAACTGCGGCGCCTCGGCGCCGCCGTCGTTCGTGAACCGGACCCGGACCGATTCGATGACTGACGTCGACAGCGCTGCGGCGTCGGACGGGGCGGCCGAAGCGGACGGCACCCCGCCGGCGCGCTCGCTGTCGGACCGCCGTGCGACCCTGGCGCGCCTGGTGACACCTGGACGGGTGGGCCTGGCCGTGTACGGGGTCGTCCTGCTCGTCTACTGCGCCACCCAGGGCATTCCGATGGATCGCATCGGCCAGACCGGTTGGATCCTCATCGGTATCGTGGCGGGCAAGTTGGGCCAGTCGTGGCGTGCGCACGTGCGTACGTTCGTCGACTGGCTGCCGCTGCTGGCTGCGCTCGTGCTCTACGACCACACCCGCGGGGTCGCCGACGGGCTCGGCATGCCGGTGCGGGTGGGTGAGCTCGTCGACATCGAGCACGGATTCTTCGGCGGCACGCTGCCGACGGTTTGGTTGCAGACGCACCTGCTCGAGGAGTCCGTGCGTTGGTGGGACGTCGGCGTCGCCATCGTGTACTTCACCCACTTCGTGGTGCCGTGGCTGTTGGCCGCGGCGTTCTATCTCTACTCCCGGCCGCGCTGGGTCACCTACATCCGCCGGGTGCTGCTGTTGTCCTACGCCGGCTTGCTGACGTACGTGCTGCTGCCGGCGGCGCCGCCCTGGTACGCGGCCCGCGACGGTCTCATCACCGAGCCGGTGTACCGACTGGTGGGCCGGGGCTGGGAAGAGCTCGGGCTGCGCAGCGCCGACGAGTGGCTGGCCGGTGCGCAGGCGCAGGCGAACCTCGTGGCGGCGATGCCGTCGTTGCATGCGGCGTTCGCGCTGCTGGTCACGGTGACGTTGTGGCCGCTGGCCCGGCACTGGGCGCTGCGCGTCGTACTGGTTCTCTTCCCCCTGGCCATGGCGTTCTCGCTGGTCTACGGCGGCGAGCATTACGTGATCGATGTCGTGCTGGGCTGGGCTTACGTCGCGGTCGTGCACGCCGCGGCGTGCTGGTGGGAACGCCGTCCGGCCCGGCAGCTGGAGTCGGCAGCCCAGCCTGCCGTCTAGGAACACTTCGAGGAGGCAGTGAGTATGGCGCGTACAGTCGCGGTGATCGGCGCGGGGTTGATGGGCTCCGGAATCGCCCAGGTGGCGGCGACGGCCGGGTGGGACGTGGTGCTGCGCGACGTCGACGACGACGCCGTACGGCGCGGCATGAAGTCCATCGAGTCCAGCACGGCGAAGTTCGTCCAGAAGGAGCGCTTGACCGACGCCGAGCGCGACGCCGCACTGGCTCGAATCACCACGACGACCGACCTGGGCGCCGCCGGCAGCGCCGACATCGTCGTCGAAGCGGTGTTCGAGCAACTCGAGGTCAAGCGGAGCCTGTTCGCCGAGCTGGACGCCGTGTGCCGCGACGAGGCCGTGTTGGCCACGAACACCAGCGCGATCCCGATCACCAAGATCGCCACGGCCACGAGCCGGCCCGAGTCGGTCGTCGGAACACACTTCTTCTCACCGGTGCCGATGATGTCCTTGTGCGAGCTCGTCCGCGGCCTGCGGACCTCGGACGACACCCTGGCCACCGCCCGCTCGTTCGCCGAGTCGGTCGGCAAGACGTGCGTCGTGGTCAACCGCGACGTCGCCGGTTTCGTCACCACGCGCCTGATCACGGCGCTGGTGATGGAGGCCGTACGTCTCTACGAGTCCGGCGTCGCCTCGGCCGAAGACATCGACACCGCGTGCCGGCTCGGCTTCGGGCATGCGATGGGCCCGCTGGCCACCACTGACTTGACCGGCGTCGACGTCTTGCACCATGCGACGTCGAACATCTACGACGACACCGCCGACAGCAAGTTCTTCCCACCAGAGCTACTCAGCCGGATGGTCGAAGCCGGTGCCCTCGGCCGGAAGACCGGGCAGGGCTTCTACGAGTACTGAGCGCGATCAGCCGTCGTCAGACGATGTCGCCGGCGCGGCGCCGCCCGCCGTTCAGGCGCCGCGTCGAGGGGCCGGGCGTGAGCGCGGTGCCCGAGGCATGCTCGGGGTTGTCGTTCACCCGGGTGGAGTTCTGGTTGTTCAGCCGGCGCGGCAGCAGCAGCCGGGTGGTGACGAGCTTGGCCCGGTCGCGTCTCCGTAGCCGCTCACGCCGGGCGAGGTCGGCGGCGCCGATGAGCCCGGCCTCGTTGCCCAGGGCCGCGCGTACCACGCCTGCTTCCGGGCGGAAGCCGCGGCCGGTGAGGGAGCGGCGAAGCGACGCGGTCGCCGGGGCGAGCATGAGTTCACCGACGTCGGAGACGCCGCCGCCGATCACGAACAGGCCGGGATCCAGCGCTGCGGCCAGGTTCGCCAGTCCGGTACCCAGCCAATGCCCCACCTCCTCGAGCAACTCGACGGCGGCGGGATCACCTTCGCGGGCGAGGTCGCTGATCATCGGCCCGGTGATGCGCCGGTAGTCGCCGCCGCAGGCTTCGGCGATGCGATGCCCGACCGGCGAGCCGTTGACCACGAGCTCACGCGCTTCGCGGACCAGCGCGTTGCCGCTGGCGTACTGCTCCCAGCAGCCGCGGTTGCCGCATTCGCAGCGATGCCCGCCCGGTACGACCACCATGTGCCCGAACTCACCGGCCACGCCGAACCGCCCCCGGTGCAGCACGCCGTCGAGGACCAGCGCACCACCGATACCGGTGCCGAGCGTGACGCAGACGACATGCGACTCGCCTTGGGCTGCGCCGAAGCGGCACTCCGCCCAGGCGGCGGCGTTGGCGTCGTTGTCGACGACCACCGGCAGCCCGACGCGCTTGCGGACCGCATCGCGTAGCGGTTCGTTGCGCCAGGCCAGATGAGGTGCGAACAACACCGACGACTGAGTGCCGTCGACGAACCCGGCGGCGCCGATGCCGACGGCCAGCACATGGTGCCGGCCGGCGAGTTCGGCCACGATATCGGCGATGGTGTCTTCGACCACCTGCGCACTCTTGCTCTTGCTCGGAGTTTCGCGGCGGGCCCGGTCGATGACTTGGCCATCGACGTCGACCACCCCGGCGGCAACCTTGGTGCCACCGATGTCGATGCCGATGGTCGGCCGCAACGCCAGCCGCGCGACTCTCGCGCGAGTTGGAGACATGACATCCAGTATGGCGGGATAACCGATGAGCTATGTCAAGGGCGGCGGTGTCAGGATCCCGCGCGCGTACGCGGTGGTCACCGCTGCGGTGCGGTCGTCCACGCCCAGCTTGGCGAATACGCGCAGCAGATGGGTCTTCACCGTCGCCTCGCCGATGTGCAACGCCGCGGCGATCTCCGCATTGGACCGGCCGGTGGCGACGGCGGCGAGGACTTCACGCTCACGCGGTGTGAGTTGCGGGGAGGCCGGGGCGCGCAGCTTGCGGACCAACCGAGCGGCCACCGGCGGGGCCAACACCGTCTCGCCTCGATGAGCGGCGCGGATCGCCTCGGCGAGCTCGGCACGCGGGGTGTCCTTCAGCAGGTAGCCCGCTGCGCCGGCCTCCACCGCCCGGACGATGTCGGTGTCGGTGTCGTACGTGGTCAGGACGAGGATCTTGGCGTTGGGATCAGCCTCGAGAATCAGCTTCGTGGCTTCGGCGCCGTCGACGCGCGGCATGCGCAGGTCCATGAGCACGACGTCCGGGCGCAGCCGGCCGGCCACGGTCACCGCCTCGTCGCCGTCGCCGGCCTCGCCGACGACTTCGATGTCGTCTTCGGCGGCGAGCATGCCCGCCAACCCGGTGCGGACGACCGGATGGTCGTCCACCAGGAGCAGGCGCAGTGTTGTCACGGGCACCCAGACTACGGGTTCAGGTCTGCCGCCGCGCTCGGCGGCAGCGGCAACGTGGCGCGCACGGTGGTCCCGGCTCCTGGCGCGCTGACGACGTCGAGCACGCCGCCGGCCTGCAGCACTCGCGCGCGCATGCCGTGCAGGCCGTACCCGAGCCCAGCGACGTCGTTCGGGTCGAATCCGCATCCGTCGTCGATGACGGCGACGGTGACAGAGCCGGGGGAGCCGGGCCCGCCGTTGCGAAAGCGCAAGGCGACCTGGACTCTCGAGGCCGCTGAGTGTCGACGGACGTTGGCCAGCGCCTCCTGCGTGGTCCGGAGCAAGACGACCTCGTCGTTGGCCGGAAGGGACCGCGCTTCGCCCTCGGCCTGGAACTCCGCCGTCATCTCCGTCTCACGGCCCACGCGCTCCACCGCCCGTCCGATCGCTTCGACCAGGGTGGCGTCGTGCAGGCTGACCGGCGCCAGGGCGTTCACCAATGCCCGCGCCTCGGCGAGATTGTCCCGCGCGGTCGACTCCACCAGCGCCAACCGTTCTCTCGCGGCTGGCGGGTCCCGGTCGAGGGCCACCTCGATGGCCTGCGCCAGCGTCAGGATGCTGGTGAACCCCTGCGCCAGCGTGTCGTGGATCTCGTGCGACAGCCGCTCTCGCTCGGCGAGCACGCCGCGCGAGTGTTCGATCTCGGCCAGTTCGGTGCGGGTGCGCCGCAGCTCGTCGATGAGTGCCGCACGCCGTTCGGCCTGGATGAACACGCTCGTGATGAACAGACCCATCAGCAACGACAGGCCGATCTGCATGCCGATCTGCGGCGCGACCGCACGCAAGGTGGTGGTGCTCCAGCCGTCCTGGGCGAAGACGACCAGTGCCAAACCGATCGACAAGACGAACGTCGACGCCACGGCCCACCGCGTCGACAGCAGGATCCATAGGTGCGGGATCAGCCCGAACAGCAAGAAATACGCGCTGTGGATCTCGACGCCGATCAGCAGATAGAGCCCGGCCCAGCTGACCACGACCTGGACCGCCGTACGCCAGTCGCGGTCGGTTTCGGTCTCCACCTGCGGGCGGCCGGCCAGCGCGTAGACGACCGCCATGACGGCGACGACGATCAGCCCGGTCAACCGGTCTTGGCTGGACAGGTCGCCGGAACTGCCGATCAACAGCGCCAGCAGTCCCAGCAGACCGAAATAGACGACGTGAAAGCCGATGGCCGTGCGCTGCCAGAAGTTGTCCAAGTCGACCAGGCTGCTTTCGGGTGTGATGGCACCGCCCGGGCCGGCCTGGGGTGGCTCCGCCGGCGCCTCCGCCGCCGTCAGCCGTCGTCCCGCCGCTTCCACCGGAACGTCCGCACGCAGACGACCAGGCCCACGATCAGCCATGCCGACAGAATCAGCACGATCAGACCGTGCTGCCATGATCCGGACACCTCCAGGCTCTCGAACTGTTCAGGCAGGAACACCGACCGCATGCCTTGCGCCAACCACTTCAACGGGAACACCGATGCGACGTTCTGCAACCAGCTTGGCAGGTCGGTGAAGACGAAGAACACACCGGAGATGAACTGCAGGATGATCAACGGTCCCACGACCACCGCCGAGGCACTCTTCGCCGATTTCGGCACGGACGAGAACGCGATGCCCAGGACGGTGCCTGAAGCTGTTCCGAGCACGTAACACCAGGCGAACGTCAGCCACTTGCCCGCCTCGGTGGGCAAGTCGGCGCCGAGGAGCAAGGCGGCCACGGCCAGCAGGACGGCGATCTGGGCGACGCCCACGACCAGGATCATCCCGATCTTGCCGAGGAAGTACGCCACCGGCGGCAACGGGGTGCCCCGCAGGCGCTTGAGCGTGCCGTCCTCGCGTTCGATCGCCAGCGTCAGCGCCATCGTCTGGAAGCTGACCAGCGCGATGCCGGAAGCAACCATGCCGGGGAGGAAGTACTGGGCGAAATCGACTTGATTCCCGTCCGGGCCGACCTGCTCGCTGAAGGCCATCGCGAAGATGCCCAGCAGGGCGATCGGAAACAGGAACGAGAAGATGACGGCGTCGCGCTCGCGGAAGAACGTCATCAGTTCCAACCGGGTCCGGGCCAGAACGATACGGGCAAGGCCGGGCCGAGAAGGCGTAGCGCGTCGGTCCGGGGCCGTGCGGGTGAGGGTGCTCATGACGCCATGTGCTCCTGTTCGTCGGTGATGCGGCTCGGGCGGGTGTGCTGGCCGGGCTGGGCCGTCGCCGGCGTCGAACCCGTTGAATCCCCGATGAGCCGCAGGTAGACGTCCTCCAGCGTCGGGCGGCTGATGGTGAGCGAGGGCACCTCGCCACCGAAGCGAGCCGAGAGCTCGGTCACCAGCGCCGTCGGTTCGCTGGTCTGCGCGGCTCGTACCGCACCGTGTTCGGTCCAGGTCAGGACCGCATGTTCCTGGTCTCGCCCGCCCAGGCGCGCCGGCGTGTCCAGCGCGACGATCCGGCCGGCGGTGATGACGCCGACGCGGTCGGCCAGATGTTCGGCCTCGTCCAGATAGTGGGTGGTCAGGATGATGGTGGTGCCGCCGTCGGCCAGCGAGGCGATGAGGCCCCAGAACTCACGGCGAGCCTCCGGGTCGAATCCGGTGGTGGGTTCGTCGAGGAACAGCAGGTCGGGATCGCCCAGGATGCCCAGCGCGACGTCGAGCCGACGGCGTTGCCCCCCGGACAGGTGCCGGGCCCGCGTCTTTCGCTTGTCGCCCAGCCCGACGGCCGTGACGACCTCGGCGGGGTCGCGGGCGTCGGGGTAGTAGCCCGCGAAATGGTGCACCAGCTCCTCGACGGTGATCTCGTCGTGGCCCGTGGAGCTCTGCAGCACGATGCCGATGCGCTCGCGCCAGCCCGCGCCGGGCCGTTGCGGGTCGTGGCCGAGGACGCTGACCTCGCCGGCATCCCGATCGCGGTACCCCTCGAGGATCTCGACAGTGGTCGTCTTACCGGCACCGTTCGGCCCGAGCAGCGCGAAGACCTCGCCGGCGCGGATGTCGAGGTCGAGGCCGTCGACCGCGGCGACATCGGCGTACGTCTTGCGCAGGCCACGGATCCGGACCGCGTGCTCCGCTGTGGTGGCAGTTGTCGTCATGGTCACCACCCTGACCGCCGGGCACCATGCTGCGACAGCATCGAGCGGTGGGATCTGTTGTCCACCGAGTGGTGGACCCCAGGTCGTGGTCGCTGGTGGGCGCGGGTGCGGCTGATCGGGATGGTGCGTCCGCTGGTGTCGTGTCTGGCCGGTCGTGAAGATCGTCGTGGGCGAGATCGCCGTTATATCGCGCACTTTCCGGCATGACGATCTTCACGACCCGAGCGGGTCGGCTGCGGGCCGCACGACGATCTTCACGACCCGAGCGGGAAGAGCCGTCCACGTGGCTTTCTCCGAACCGGATCTCCCCGGTGGCCGCCCCCGCTGTCCGGAACAGCACGGCAGCCTTACCCCGCCTCAGCGCGGCCTTATCTAGCGACGCAGACGGATAAGCCTCCACCTAAGGCATCCTGAGCAGCGAAGATGAGGCACTCGCCCGATGCGCGCACCCCCGCCTCAGCGCGATTCTCGAATGTATCGGCGCACGAGCCGCGCCGCATAGGTCGAGGAGTTGGACGTCATGAGCATCTACGGGGACTACGCGGCACAGATCATTCAAGGTCAGCGGGCGAAGGACCTTCAGGCCCAGGCGCGGCGTGATGCCGCCGCCCGCAACGGCAGGCAGAAGAGCGACCGCAACGACCAGCGCGCCCGCGGCGCCCGATCCGGTAAGGCCGGCCGCGCACGCGTGGCCTGATCTGGTCGACGGCCCGTGATGGACCTCGCGCTGGGAAAACGCCTACAGGATTGTCGGTGCCGGGTGGCACTATGAACGATGTGAGCATTCGTGTCACCGGTCCGGCAGCCCTCGTCGGGCGTAGCGAGCAGCTGGCGGACTTGCGCAGGGCGTTCGAATCCGCGCGGTCCGGGCTGCCGGGCACGGTGCTCATCGGGGGAGAGGCCGGTATCGGCAAGAGCCGGCTCGTGGAAGAGTTCACCGCCGAAGCAACCACCTCCGGAGCTCGGTCCGTCGTCGGGCAGTCGATGCCGCTCGACGGGGAAGGTCCGGCCTTCGCGCCCATCGTCGGCATCGTGCGGGGGCTACACCACGAGTTCGGCACCGATCAGCTGTTCCAGCTCGCCGGACCCGGTGGCGAGGCTCTGGGCAGCTTGCTCCCTGAACTCGGCGTCGCACCGGTCGACGCCGCTGAGGGCCGCGGTCGGCTCTATGAGGTCGTCACGTCGCTGCTCGAACGGGTCGCCGCCGAGCGACCACTGGTCGTCGTGGTCGAAGACCTCCAGTGGGCCGACAGCGCCACGCGTGACTTGTTGCGTTTCATGGTGCGCGGGCTCCGGGACGCTCGGCTACTGCTGCTGGCCACGTACCGCACCGACGAGTTGCGCCGTGGCCATCCGCTGCGTCCGTTGCTGGCCGAGCTGGACCGGCTGCGGCAGGTGCATCGCATCGAAGTCCCCAGGCTCGGCCTTGACGATGTCCTCATCCAGGTTCGCGGTCTGCTCGGGCGCGAACCCGAGCGCGAGCACGTCGAGCGCATCCACCGTCGAAGCGAAGGCAATCCGTTCTTTGTCGAAGAGTTGACTTATGTCGACGACGACTGTGGCTGTTCGGAACTGCCGGAATCCCTCCGCGACCTGCTGCTCGTGCGTGTCGAACCGCTGTCCGAGGACACCCAGCGGTTGCTGCGCCTGATGGCGGCCGCGGGCAACCGTGTCGACCATGCCGTCCTGGCTGCGGTGTCCAGTAAACAGACCTCGGAGCTGGAAGCGTCGCTCCGGGAAGCCGTCTCCGGCGGCGTCGTGGTCGTCGACGGTGACGGTTACGCCTTCCGGCATGCGCTCCTACGCGAGGCTCTGCATGAAGACATGCTGCCCGGTGAGCACGCGCGGATGCACGCGCGTTACGCCGAGGCGCTCGAAAATCAACCTGACCTGATGCTCAACACCCCGACCGCGGCCGAGATCGCTCATCACTGGCATTCCGCGCATGACGTCGAGCGGGCTTTCAGGTGGTCGTTGACTGCGGCTGACGAAGTCGTGCGTTCCTACGCGCATGCCACGGCCCAGCAGATGCTGGAGCGGGCCCTGGAGCTGTGGGACCGCGTCGCCGAGCCCGAGGCGATCAGCGGTGGCGACCGCATCGACCTGTTGTCGCGCGCGGCCAACGAAGCCCATGAGGCCGGCGACTTCGAACGTACGCTGTCGCTGTTGAAAGAAGCGCTGCGCCTGGTGGACGAGTCTGCCGAGCCCGCTCGCGCCGGGTGGTTGATCGCCCGTCGGGCCGATGCTCAAAGCCGGGCCTCGCGCCCGGGCGCCATCGAAGGTCTCACTCGTGCGCTCGAGTTGATCCCCGCCGACGGCGAGGCCGCGACGTGGCGGGCCGAAGCTCTCGACCGGTTGGCCATCTTGTTGATGCTCGACTGGCGATTCGACGAAGCCTTGAAGACCGTCGACGAAGCCGAGTCGATGGCACGGAAAGCCGGCCTCGACCATTACGTGGCGTCTGCAGGAATCACTCGCGGCACCATATGGGTGCACACCGGCGCCCCTGAGAAGGCCATCGCCGAGATCAAACGATGCCATGCCCCGGTGCGGGCCGAACCGAGCCTGCTGTTGCGGTACTACGTCAATCTGTCCGATGCCTACAATCTGGTCGGGCGTTACCGCGACGCTGTGGACGTGGCGACCGAAGGGTACGCGAAGGCCAAGAAACTCGGCCGCAAGCGCACCGTCGGCTCCATCATGACCGGTAACGCCGTTGAACCGATGCTGGCGCTCGGCGATTGGTCGCGCGCCGAAGGCCTCATCGCCCGCGGTCTCGAGCAAGGTGCGCCGCACAAGCACGAGCGCCACGTCCGTACGTTGAAGGCCTGGCTGGCGTTGTGGCGCGGCGATGTCGCCGCGGCTGCCACGATGCTCGACGAGCTGAAGAGCATGGGTACTCGGCGGGTCGTCCTCCCACAGGACCGCCACCTCGTGGCCAGGCTCGCCGTCGACGTCGCCATGGCGCAGGACGACCCGGACCAAGCCTGGAACGAGGTCGTCGCAGCGATCGGCCCCACCGGCGAAGAGGCTCGAGCTGCTGGATACGACCTGCCCCTGATGGCCACCGCCGCGCAGGCTTTGGGAGCCCGCCACCGCCGGGCGGCCGGGCCGGGTGGGGTCCCGGACGACAGGCTCGAAGCCGATGTGGCGCTGGTCCGGCGGCTGACGGCACAGATGTCGTTGGCGTGGCCGGGCACGGTGTGGCCAGACCTGGTCGATGCCGAGCTGGCGGACTACACCGGCGCCGATCCGGTTGCGGCTTGGTCGGCCATGCTCGACGTGCTCGGTGCCGCGGAAGGCCCGGTGCATCTCGTGCCGTACTCCGGCTATCGATTGGGCAAGGCCTTGCTCGATGCAGGCGATCGTGATCAGGCGGGCGAAGTTCTGCGTTGTGCTGCCGACAAGGCTGACGAGCAGGGTGCGCTGTTGTACACGCGGTGGATCGACGAGCTGGTCCGGCGGGCTCATCTGCCGATCCCGAGCAAGGTGACCACGGCCGAGACCGAGCTGCCCGGGCTCACCGCGCGCGAATACGAGGTCCTCAAGCTGGTCGCCGAGGGTCGCAGCAATCGTGAGATCGGCGACGCGCTGTTCATCAGCGCGAAAACCGCCAGCGTGCATGTGTCGAACATTCTGGCCAAGCTCGGTGTCGCCGGACGGGGAGAGGCAGCTGCCGTCGCCTATCGGACCGGCTTGCTCGACCGCGCCGCGTCATGACCCGGGATCCGCGGCCGCCTGAGGGCTACGTCTCCAACGGGGTTATGCGGCACAAGCCGCCATCGCCTTCGGGAAGATCGGCGGCGTAGGCCTCCGAGTCGTGGCGCGGTTCGTAGCCGAGTTCGGCGCGGGCATTGGCGATGTCGAATGCCGTGCGCGTGTTGGCTGAAACGCCGAAGTACGTGCCGGTTCGAACGTCGGCCTCCAGGCAGCGGCGGACAAGTTGCTGTAGGTCCTCGGGGGCGAGCCAGCCGGGCGCGGAACCGGAGTCCACGGGCCGCGGCAAACACGCGCCGAGGCGTAGGCAGATGACCGACATGTCGGTGGTGAGGGCGGTCATGCGCCCGTACGCCTCGCTGAAGGCTTTCGTGGCGCCGTAGCGGCAGCATGGCCGGACCGGCCAGTCCGGCTCGACGACCACGCCAGGACGGACGTACCCGCCCATCGCGTGCACGGAGCTCGCGAGCACCACTCGTCGGACGCCGGCTCGGTTCGCGGCGTCGACGATGTTGACCAGCGCCTCGACGTTGGGCGCACGCAGGTCGTCCCACGACGCGTACGGCGCAGGATTGGCCGCGAGGTGCACGACGACGTCGACGCCGTCGACGACCTCCTCGGCAAACGGCCGGTTCGCCAGGTCGCCGACGGCCGTTTCGTGGCCGGCGTCGGCGGGTAGGTCACCGCGGTCGACCGCGCGGATGTGCACGCCGTCGAGCCCCGCGCGGAGCATCTCGGCGACTCGCCCGCTCGCGCCGGTCACGAGCACCTTGCGTTGCGCCACTGTCGCAGTATCTCAAGGGGCTGATGCAGCGGAGCCGCGCAGGTCGCTCCGGTGGGGCTTGGCCGAGCACCACGAGGGGAACTGTCGCGCCGAGAGGGATGCACGGGTGGTGGACCAGGGAAACACCTAGTGAACATGATCATTTCACTCACCCGCGTTGAACTTGTCGTGCATGATGTGGGAGAGTTACGCACATGTTGCATAAGCGGTGGGTTGGATCGGATGGGTCATGAAGATTCAGGATGTAGAGACCTTCGTCCTGAAGATCGCCGGCGACGAGGCCTACCTCGGCCCGCTGCGCGACGGCAGTGAGATCGGCCCGGAGTACACGGTGCGTGCGCCGTGGCGCAGCCTGTACTCCTCGCGGTTCGAGACCATGCTGGTGAAGATCACTGCCGATGACGGCACCGCGGGGTGGGGCGAAGCCCTGGCGCCGGTAGCTCCTGAGGTTCCGGCCGCGATCGTCAACCGGCTGCTCACGCCAGTCCTCACAGGCATGGACGCCACTCGGCCGCGCCCCGCGTGGGCGCAGCTGCGTGATCTCATGCGGGAACGCGGCCACCTCGGCGGGCACCAGGCCGACGCACTCGCCGCCGTCGACATCGCGCTGTGGGACCTGGCCGGCAAACTGACCGGCCGCCGCGTCGCCGACCTCGCCGGCGGCGCCTTCCGCGAGCGCCTGCCCGTCTACGTCTCCGGGCTGCCACGCAGCACCGATGCCGAACGGGCGGCGCTGGCCGCCGATTGGGTGCAGCGGGGCGCGCGCTCGATCAAGCTCCATCTCGGTCACGGCATCGATGCCGACCTCGCCACCTTCGATGCCGTGGCTGCCGCCGCGCCGTCGCTGCGTATCGCCGTCGACGCGCACTGGGTGTACACCGTGCCCGAGGCGGTTCAGCTCGCCGACGAGCTCGCTGATCGAGGTGCCTGGTTTCTGGAAGCGCCCCTCGCGCCGGAAGACGTCGTCGGCCATGCTGAGCTGGTCGCGCGGGCCCGCATCCCCATCGCCGTCGGCGAGGCGATGCGCCACCGCTACGAATTCAGCCAGTGGATCGGCTCGCGAGCCCTACGCATAGCCCAACCGGATGTGGCGCGCACCGGTATCACCGAAGCGCTGATCGTCGCTGAGCTCGCCGGCGCTGCGCACGTGCCCGTAGCGCCGCATCATTCGACCGGGATGGCCGTGGCCTGGGCCGCAGGCGTGCACTTGAGCGCGGCCATCGAACACTTCGAAGCCTTTGAATACCAACCCACATCCGCCGACGTCGGCGCCCGCATCCTGCGGCAACCACTCGAGCTGACACCGGCCGAGTTCACTCTGCCTGACGGCCCGGGCCTGGGGATTGACGTCGACGAAGAAGCAGTCCGCCGATACGCCGAGGAGTATGCGCTGACATGACCGACACCGTCCGCGGCCTGGTGCCGATCTTGGCCACCCCGTTCCAACCTGACGGCACGCTCGATCGTGCCGGGCTACGCCGGGTCGTGGAGTTCCAGCTCGACAGCGGCGTCGACGGGGTCGCCACGTTCGGTATGGCCAGCGAAGGATTCGCGCTGACGTCGGCGGAACGGCGGGTGATCCTCCGCGACATCGCCGAGGTGGTCGCCGGCGCCGTGCCGGTGGTCGCGGGCGTCAACGGCACGTCCAACGCCACTGCGCTCGAACAGGCACGAGAGGCCGCCGAAGGTGGCGCTGGGACGATCATGGTGCTGCCGCCGTTCATGGTGAAGCCCGCGCCGGATCAGATCGTCGAGTTCTACGGCCTACTCGGCGAGTTCGCCGCATCCAGCGGGATCGAGGTGATGATCCAGGACGCGCTGGGCGTGACCGGCGTGGCCATGTCGCCATCGCTGTTGGTGGAGCTCAGCAAGCTCGACGGCGTCACCTCGGTCAAAGTGGAGTCGCCGCCGACGGTGCCCAAGGTCGGCGCGGTTGTCGACGCCATCGGCGACGAGAGCGAATTCACGGTGCTCGGCGGGCAGAACGCTCAGTTCGTCCTGGACGAGTACGCCCGCGGATCCGTCGGCACCATGCCGGCGTGCGAGTTCCCCGATCTCCTCGCGCCCATCCTCACCGATTGGACGGCCGGACGGCGCTCGGACGCACGAGCAGCGTTCGCCCGCATCCTGCCGATGATCGTGCACGGCCTACAGCCGGGCCTGGCGTGGGCGGTGCACAAGGAGATCCTCGTCCGACGCGGCATCATCGAGCATGCGACCGTTCGGGCGCCGGCGCGCCCGCTCGACGCAGCAGGCCGGGCGTTGCTCGACGACGTACTCGCTCCGCTTCAGCTGTCGCGCCCCGGGTCGAACGCCGGGGCAGGAGGTGGGGTGACCGCGTCGTGAAGGTCGTGGTCGTCGGGGCCTCGTCGCCGATCGGGACGGCGATCGCCGAACGCTTCGCTGCTGCGGACGGGTCCGTCGTCGGGATCTCGCTGGAACAGGCTGGCGTCGAGGCTCTGACGGCCGACCTCACGGCGGATTGTTCGGTGCCGCAAGAAGCCACCGCGGCCATCGAGGAGGCTGTGGGCGTGCTCGGCGGGCTCGACGTGCTCGTACCGGCGGCGGGCGTCATGCCGGTGGCTACGCTGCAGCACACCTCCGACGAGCAGTGGCGACGGGCGCTGGCGGGCTGCCTCGACACGTTCGCGTTCACCGCGCGGGCGGCGCTGAGCCATCTGTGCGCTGGTGCCGGCGGTGCGATCGTGGCCGTGTCATCGGTGAACGGGTTTCTGGCCGCGCCGTGGATGGCCGCTTATGCGGCGGCCAAGGGCGGCGTGGACGCCTTGGTCCGCCAACTGGCTCTGGACTATGCCCGGCGCGGCGTGCGGGTCAACGCCGTCGCGCCGGGCCTGGTCGGCGGCGCCCAACTCCCGGACGCCGCGGGCGGCTATCCGCGCGGGCAGACCATCACCCCTGCCGAAGTGGCCGAAGCGGTCGCGTTCCTGGCCAGTCCGGCGTCGTCGGGCATCACCGGGGTGGTGCTACCCGTGGACGCCGGACTGTCGATCACCTCGCCGGCCACGTTCGCTCGCGCGGATCTGAGGGCACGGCTCGACGACCAGGGGTGAGGAGCTGGCGGGCGTCCCCCAGTCGACAAGGGGTCAGCCGCGACGGGCGCGGACGGCGGCGGCGAGCTCACCGAGCAACGTCTCGGTGGTGTCCCAGCTCATGCACGCGTCGGTGACGCTCTGGCCGTAGGTCAGCGGGCGGTCGTCGATGTCCTGACGCCCGGCGACGAGGAAGCTTTCGAGCATGACGCCGGCGATGCCGTCCTGCCCTGCGGCGATCTGGGCAGCGATCTCGCGGGCGACCACGGCTTGCCGCTCATGGTCCTTACCGCTGTTGCCGTGGCTGGCGTCGATCACCAGCCGCTCCGGCAGATCGGCCTTGTTCAGCAGCGCGAGCGCGTCCCGGACGTGGCCGTCGTCGTAGTTGGGGCCGGCCTGACCGCCGCGCAGGATCACGTGACAGTCCGGGTTGCCCGCCGTGGTGACCGCGGCCGCGCGGCCGTCCTGGTCGACGCCGAAGAAGACGTGTCCGCTCCCGGCGGTCGTACACCCGTCGACGGCGGCCTTGACGTCGCCGCTGGTGGCGTTCTTGAACCCGACCGGCATCGACAAGCCCGACGCGAGTTGACGATGCACCTGGCTCTCCGGCGTCCGGGCCCCGATGGCGCCCCATGAAACGGTGTCGGCGATGTACTGCGGGCTGATCGGCTCGAGGAACTCGCACCCGACCGGCAGTCCGGTGTCGAGCACGTGGAACAGCAGGCGGCGCGCGATGCCCAGACCGCGCTGTACGTCGAACGTCCCGTCGAGCCCGGGGTCGTTGATCAGGCCTTTCCAGCCGACCGTCGTCCGGGGCTTCTCGAAGTAGACGCGCATGACCACGCGGAGATCGGCACTGAGCTCGGCTGCGACCGGCGCGAGGCGTCGGGCGTAATCGAGAGCAGCGTCCGGGTCGTGCACCGAGCAGGGGCCGACGACGACCAGGAGGCGGTCGTCGTCCCCGGCCACGATCGCGCGGACTTCGCGACGTGTGTCCTGGACGAGCGCTGCGTGCTCGGCGTCCATCGGCAGCTCAGCCAGCATCTGCGCAGGTGGCGTGAGCGGCTGGAACTGCGTGACGCGGAGGTCACCGGTAGGGGACGGGGACTGGGACATGTCTGCAACCGTTCTTCCGTGGGGAGCGGACCGCCGGTCCTGTACCCGAGCCGGCCCGCCTCATGACGAAGGGCAGAGACTCGTGATGAGTCTCTGCCCTGCTGGCTCCGGGTGGTTCGATCGGTCAGCGCATGATGCGCCAAGCTCCACCCGGAGCCTGCGCAAAATACCGATACCGGCGAACCGCATCCATGCAGCCGACTATATCGGATCGGCCGCGATGGACCGCACGCTGGCGTGATAGCCCAGACTCGACGAGACCTGGTCGGCGTGTTCGATGACCGTCATCGACAGCTCGTCCTGGCGGTCCGGAAGGTTCATCGCCGACAGCGGCCCGGACACCGACAGTGCGGCCACGATCCGCCCGGAGCGGTCGCGAATCGGTGCGGCCAGGCAGGTCCGTCCGAAAGCCAGCTCCTCCAGCTCGGTCGCGTAGCCGCGCTGGCGAACTTCGTCCAGCGCTGCGCGCAAGCCGTCGAGTGCGGTGATGGTGTGCGGGGTGTAGCGGGGGTATTCGGTGCCGATGAGTTCGATGATCTCGTCTTCGGGCAGTTCACTGATCAGTGCCTTGCCCAGTGCGGTGGCGTGCAGCGGGCCGCCCCGGCCGATCAGTGTGGATGGGCGGGCAGCGTTGACCCCCTCGAAGTGACACAAGTAGAACAGGCTCGCCTCGTGCCGTTCGGCCACGTTGACACCGAGCCCGAGCGACGCGGCGAGGTTCTGGGCGAGTTGGCGCGACTGCTGGTGGATGGCCGACCGGTTCAGGCCGATGCCGGCGAGCGTCACGACTCGCGGGCCGATGCCGTACAGGCCGCTGCGGTCGTCGTGGACGAGGAAACCGAGATTGACCAGTGCGCCGACGAGCCTCGACACGGTGGACTGGCCCAGGCCGGTCTCCGCGACGAGCTCTGAGATGCGGCGTTCGGGATGCTCTTCGGTGAATGCCGAGAGCAGTGACAACGCGCGCTCGACACTCTGGGTGCCGCCGGCCGACTCACGAGCTTGGGCTCGGGCCACTGCTTACCTCCGTCGCCTATAGGTTTCCGGAACCGTTATCCACATAGTAGATGATGGCAGCACCACGAGGCGTTCTGCTGCACTACCAGGCTTGCATGGGTGGTGACGTTGGGAAATACCTGCTGAACATGATCATTTCAGAGTCCGCGGTGGGGCACTGCTGCTTGACACGTCGCAACATGTGCGTAACCTACTCACATATTGCATGTGACCTCCAACTAGTGCATGGGGTTTCAGGTGACACGAGCGGATCGCGTCGCGGGCGAATCGAGTGTGTATTCACCCCCGCCGGAGCGTCGCCGAATCGGTGACGGCGCGTTCGCTGTGGTTCTCACGCTGCCCGGGTTCGCGCTGTTGGTGGCCGTCGTCCTCTACCCGCTGATCTCTGCGCTGGTCACCGCGTTCTTCGAGCAGAGCCTGGTGATCCCGGGACGCGAGTTCGTCGGGTTCGACAACATCCGCGATGTGCTGGCCGGTGACTTCTGGCAGATCCTGCGCCAGACGATGGTGTTCACCGTCGGCTCGACGGCACTGCCGTTCGTCGTCGGCTTCGGCCTGGCGCTCGCCTTGAACACCGGTATCAGGGGACGGCGAGTGTTCCGCGGAGTCCTGCTCGTCCCGTGGCTCGTCCCCGGCGTCGTCGTGTCGTTCCTGTGGATGTGGATCTTCAACGCCAATTACGGCGTCGCCAACGGCGTGCTGGAGACCATCGGCGTCATCGACGAACCGCAGGCCTGGCTGGCCAGTCCCGGCACCGCCATGGCCGCGGTCATCATCGCCAAGACGTGGGCGAGCTTCCCCTGGATGATGGTGATGCTGCTGGCCGGACTGCAGACGGTGCCCAGCGATCTGCACGAGGCGGCCGAGGTGGACGGCGCGGGCACCGTACGCCGTTTCTCCTCCATCACCGTGCCGCACCTCAAGGGGATCATCGGCCTGGTGCTGCTGCTGGAGTTCATCTGGAACTTCCAGCACTTCGACATCATCTATGTGCTGACCGGCGGCGGTCCGGCCGGTACCACGCAGACGTTCGCCACCTCGGTCTACGAGACCGCCTTCCGGGGCTTCGACCTCGGGCACGCCGGCGCGCTGGGCCTGCTGTGGATGGTGATCCTGCTCGTGCTCGTCGTGATCTACGTCCGGTTCTCCGAGCGAGGTGAGCAGTCATGAGCGCGGCACTGTCCACGCGCCCGGAGACGTCGTCGACGCAGACCGCCGCGTCCGGCCGCCAGCGCCGGCGATCGCCCAGGGACCGGCGCGGTACCCGGGTGTCGGCGTGGATCGCTGTCGCGGTGTTCGGCGGGTTCGGGCTGCTGCCCGTGTACTGGCTGCTCGCGACCGCGCTCAGTCCGAACGACCAGGTGTTCCAGTACCCGCCGAAGCTGGTGCCGACCGAGATCACGTTCGAGCACTTCGCCGACTTGGCCGACGACCCGAACCTGTTCGGCTACCTGGTCAACAGTGTGATCGTCTCGGTGATCACGGCAGTGCTCAGCGTGCTCGTGTCGGCTTACATGGGCTACTCGTTCTCGAAGTTCCGCTACCGGGGCCGGCGCTCGCTGATGTACCTGGTGCTGTCGTCGCAGATGTTCCCGCAGGCGTTGCTGCTGGTGACGCTCTACGCGGTGTTCAGCGCATACGGCTTGCTCAACACGTACGCCGCGCTGGTGCTGTCGTTCACGACCTTCACGCTGCCGCTGTGCGTGTGGATGTTGAAGGGATTCTTCGACACCATCCCGGACGAACTCGTCGAAGCGGCCCGGGTCGACGGTGCGTCGCGGATGCGGATCATCCACTCGATCGTCCTGCCACTGTCGGCGCCGGGCCTGGTCGCTGCGGGCCTGTTCGCCTTCGTCCGCGGTTGGAACGACTTCATCTTCGCGCTCACCCTCGCCGGACCGGACAAACAGACATTGCCCCCCGGCCTGGTGAACACGTTCGTCGGCGAGGCGCAGACTGCCTGGCCGCAACTCATGGCGGCCTCACTCGTCGTCTCGCTCCCTGTCGTCATCGGCTTCGTCATCCTGCAGCGTTACCTCGTCGGCGGCCTGACCGCCGGCGCCGTCAAGGGCTGACCGGCAACAGCCCCCGCAATCTCGGAGGTACCCGTGTCCACCACCTACTCCCGCCGCAACGTCCTCAAGCTCCTGGGCGCCGGCGCAAGCGCAGCCGGACTCGGCGGTCTGGTCGCTTGTGCACCGTCAGCCAGCAACGACAGCAACGACAGCAACGACACCGACGACGGGGGCGAGTCCGCCGGCGGCGACAGCGACGGCGGCGGCGCGCAGGACTTCTCGTTCTCGTCCTGGTCGCTGACCGAGGAAGCGCCGAAGCCGGTGATCCAGGGCATGATCGACACCTTCGCCTCGGATCAGGGCGTGTCCATCGACACCGTCACCTACCCGTACAACGAGTACCTCAACCAGCTCACCCTGCAGGTCCGTGGTGGCCAGTTCAGTGGCGCCGCACAGCTGGACATCGCCTGGCTCGGCGCCCTGGCAGCGCTGGGCAAGCTGCGTGACCTGGGCTCCTACACCGAGGGGATCGACTACACCCCGGCGGCGCTGGGCGCCGGCTCGTACGACGGCCAGCAGTTGGGGCTGCCCTGGACCATCGGGGCGATCGGCTTGGTCGCGAACTCCGAACTGCTCCAGCAGGCGGGCATCACCGAAGCGCCGCAGCGCATCGACGACTTCGAGGCCGCGCTGGTCGAGCTCAAGGGGCTGGGCAACGGCGTCATCCCCTACGCGGCGATGACCAAGGTGGCCCAGCTCAAGGACATCTTGATCTGGATGCAGACGTTCGGCAGCCCGATCATCGAGGACGGGACCGTGACGATCGGGGACGACGCCAGCGTGGAGGCGGTGACCTGGTACAAGAAGCTCTACGACCAGGGCCTGATCGCGCCGGACGTCGACCGCTTCGACGCCCGCGCGTTGTTCGGCCAGGGCAAGGCCGCGATCTACGACGACGCCGTGGTTGGCAAGAGCGCCGTGCTCGCGGACTCGCCGGACCCGGACTTGGAGAGCAAGCTCGACCCGATGGCCCGTCCGGTACTCAACGCCGGTGACGACCCGTGCGCCCAACTGTGGGGCCACGTGATCGCGGTCGTGGAGGGCGACGGCGCCGACACCGCCGCGGAGTTCGCCCAGTGGATGACCTCCGACGAAGCGACGGTGATCGACTTCTTCGACCAGCTGTCCCTGCCGCCGACCACCGAGACCGCCCTGGCCTCCGACTCCGTCGCCGGCGACACGTTCACCGCGGCGTTCACCGAGCGGATCACCGCCACGGCCACTCCGAACCCGTTCTGGCAGTTCCCGCAGTACGCCCAGATGGAATCCGCAGTCGCCGAGCAGGTCCAGGCCGTGCTGGTCGGCAGTGCCTCGCCGGCCGAGGCGATGAAGGCCGCGGGGGAGGCCGTACAAGGCCTGATCTGACCCGTTCCGCCGCGCCGGGGGAGGTGGCGGACGCACCAAAGGCGCGTCCGCGAACGATGCTGCGCGCCTGCGCATGACGAGATCCACAGCGACTTCAGGTCCGAGACCGATGACGTCGGAGGAGAGATCCCATGACAGCGAACAGCGCCAGA